>NZ_JASBSF010000045.1 GCF_030149085.1 Microbacterium sp.
TCAAGAGCAAGGCACTCGGGAACCAGTTCTTCGGCGCCTGAGCCGCGCCCATCGTGCGCTCTTCCCAAGCCGCACGATCGAGACATGAGAAGAGCCGCACCCCTGGCGGGTCGCGGCTCTTCTCACGTGCCGGTGGTGGGAGTCGAACCCACACGCCCTTTCGGGCAACCGATTTTGAGTCGGTCGCGTCTGCCATTCCGCCACACCGGCCGGGGACGTCCGCATTGACCATACCGTAGGATTCAAAGGTGACAGAGCAAGAGCAGGCAGCTACGTCCGCCGCCAACACCCCCCGCCGTGTCGTCGTAGCCGAAGATGAGTCCCTCATCCGACTCGATATCGTCGAAATCCTTCGCGACAACGGGTTCGATGTCGTCGGCGAAGCCGGGGACGGCGAGAGCGCGGTTCAGCTGGCCACGGAGCTGCGTCCTGACCTGGTCATCATGGACGTCAAGATGCCCCAGCTCGATGGCATCTCCGCCGCCGAGAAGCTCAACAAGAACAACATCGCGCCGGTCGTCCTGTTGACCGCGTTCAGCCAGAAGGAACTCGTTGAGCGTGCGAGCGAGGCTGGTGCTCTCGCTTATGTGGTGAAGCCCTTCACCCCGAACGATCTGCTTCCGGCGATCGAAATCGCCCTCGCCCGCCACGAGCAGATCCTCACCCTCGAGGCAGAGGTTGCCGACATGGTGGAGCGGTTCGAGACCCGCAAGCTCGTGGATCGCGCCAAGGGACTGCTCAACGAGAAGATGGGCCTGTCCGAACCTGAGGCGTTCCGGTGGATTCAGAAGGCATCGATGGACCGCCGGCTCACGATGCAAGACGTCGCCAAGGCGATCATCGAGCAGCTGGCGCCGAAGAAGGCCTGAGGCCTCGGCGTCGGTCGGCCGGCAGCTGCACTCCCGCGTCGCATCGGTTCACGCGCGAAAGTTGGCTCATCCCTCGGGGCGGGTGAGCTCCTCGGGGAGCGGAACATCCTTGATGAGGTTCGTGATGCGGATGGTGGAGCATCGTCGCCCCTCGTCGTCGGAGACGACGATCTCGTGAACTGTCATGCTTCGCCCGAGGTGCACGGGGGTGCACACGCCTGTCACCAGACCCGAGCGGGCGGATCGCGTATGGGTCGCGTTGATATCGACACCGACAGCGAGGCGGCCCGGGCCCGCCCACAGATTCGCAGACATCGACCCCAGGGACTCGCCCAACACGACGTATGCGCCGCCGTGCATGAGGCCCACTGGCTGCGTGTTGCCCTCAACGGGCATGGTCGCAACGGAACGTTCAACCGTGAACTCGAGGAACTGCATCCCCATCTTCTCGGCGAGGGTCCCCATGCCGCGCTGCGCCGCCCACTCCATGCCATTGACGTTCACCGGATGCTGCGTGCTCATGACCACCCTCGGGGAGAAGTGCTGTCGGAAGCCGTGGGTAGGCTGACAGAGTGACGGACTCCTCGAAGCCTACCCTCCTGGTCGTCGACGGCCACTCGCTGGCCTTTCGGGCGTTTTTCGCCCTCCCCGTCGAGAACTTCACCACCAAGGATGGTCAGCACACGAACGGGATCTACGGGTTCCTGTCGATGTTTGTGAACCTGGTCAAGGCCGAGAAGCCCACGCATGTCGCTGTAGCTTTCGACACTTCGCGCCAGTCGTTCCGTACCCGTGAGTACGCGGAATACAAGGCGAACCGTGCCGAGACCCCGAAGGAGTTCCAGGGCCAGATCCCCCTGCTGCAGGACTGCCTCCGGGCCATGAACATCACGGTGCTCCAGCAAGAAGACATCGAAGCCGACGACATCCTCGCCACTCTGGCAACCCGGGGCGCGGATGCCGGGTATCACGTGCTCGTCTGCTCGGGTGACCGCGACACGATTCAGCTCGTGGATGAGCGCATCACACTGCTCTACCCGAGTGTGCAGGGGGTGTCCCAACTCAAGCGGTACGACCCTGAAGCGGTACGCGAGCGTTACGGCGTTTCGCCTGAGCAGTACCCCGACATCGCGGCCCTGGTCGGCGAGACCAGCGACAATCTCCCCGGCGTCCCCAAGGTGGGGGAGAAGACGGCGGTGAAGTGGCTGACCCAGTTCGGCACCCTTGAAGACCTGCTCGAGAACGCCGACCGTGTCACGGGAGTGGTGGGCAACAACCTGCGCGAGCACCTCGATGACGTCAAGCGCAACCGCGCGCTGAATCGGCTCTTGCGCGACGTCGAGCTGCCGGTCGGCCCCGACGAGCTAGCTGTCACCGGTATGGATGCACAGGGCGTTCGCGACATCTTCGCGCGGCTGGAGTTTCGTACCCTGCTGCCGCGCGTGTTCGAGGCCTTTGGCGGCGAGGAACCCGCGGATGCAGCGCCGGCGGTGCATCTGCCGGTTGCCACAGAGGCGAACTCCGATGCTGTGGCTGCGTGGCTGGCAGGCGGCGTCGGCGAGGTCGCGGTGACTGTCGTTCCAAGCGCAGGCGCCGCGAGTTCGGCATCCCTCCCGGCCCGTGTGGGGTTCGCGCGCGAAGCCGATGTTGTCGAAACCAGCTGGACGACAGAGTCGGCGGCCCACCTCTCGGGCTGGTTCGCGTCCGATAGCCCGAAAGTTTTCGCCGACGCCAAGGCCCAGATCAAGATGCTGCGTCGTGCGGGCGTCACCGTCGGGGGTGTCGCGTTCGACACTGCGTTGGCCGGGTGGCTTCTTCGTCCGAGCTTCCCCGACAAGACACTCGCAGATCTCGTCGACCGCTACCTGGGGGAGAAGCTCCCTGAGGCCGATCCGACGCAGCTGATTCCCGAAACCGAGGGCGCCACTCCCGGGCAGCTGTCGTGGTTCACGCTGCGGGTCGCGAACGCGCTTCGGGCTGAACTGCCGGATGACCTCGCCGGCGTGCTCCGCGAGATCGAGCTTCCGACCCTCGACGCGCTCGTCGACATGGAGCTGGACGGGGTGGCAGTCTCGCACGAGACGCTTGCCGCGTTCTCGGCAGAACTCGGCGCCCGCGCCGATGCGATCGCCGCCGAAGCTTTCGACACAATCGGTCGCGAGGTCAACCTCGGGTCCCCGAAGCAGCTCCAGGAGGTGCTCTTCGAAGAGCTGGGACTCCCCAAGACCCGCAAGACGAAGACCGGCTACTCGACGGATGCCGCGGTTCTGGCCGATCTGCAAGAGACCAATCCGCATCCGTTCCTTGGTCTGCTCCTCCAGCATCGCGAGGCGACCAAGCTCAGGCAGATCATCGAGTCGCTGGATGCCGCTATCGGCACCGACGGCCGAATCCACACAACCTACGTGCAGACGGGGAGCCAAACGGGGCGCCTCTCGAGCACCGACCCCAATCTGCAGAACATCCCCATCCGGACCGAAGACAGCCGCCGTATCCGTTCGGCATTCGTTGTCGGCGCCGGGTATGAAACCCTCCTGACCGCCGACTACTCGCAAATCGAAATGCGCATCATGGCGCACCTGTCGGAGGACCCCGGGCTCATCGAGGCCTTCAATTCGGGTGAGGATCTGCATCGCTTCGTCGGCGCGCGCGTGTTCGGTGTGGACCCCGCCGATGTCACCCCGCAGATGCGCACGAAGGTCAAAGCCATGTCGTACGGCCTCGTCTACGGCCTCTCTGCCTTCGGGCTGTCCAAGCAGCTGCGCATCGAACAAGCCGAGGCCAAGCAGCTCATGATGGAGTACTTCGCGCGATTCGGCGCGGTGCGCGACTACCTGCGCGCTTCTGTCGAGAAGGCTCGGATAGACGGGTACACCGAGACGATCTTCGGTCGCCGCCGCCCCTTCCCAGACCTCACCAGCCCGAACCGTGTTCTGCGCGAGAATGCCGAACGCGCTGCGCTCAACGCACCCATCCAGGGCAGCGCTGCCGACATCATGAAGATCGCGCTGTTCCGCATCCACCAAGACCTCCGCGACAGCGATCTGCGTTCGCGGGTGTTGCTGCAGATCCACGACGAGCTCGTTGTCGAAGTCGCGCCGGGGGAGTGGGACCGGGTCGAAGAGATCGTCAGGCAGAGGATGGCTGACGCGGCGACCCTGTCCGTGCCGTTGGATGTCGAAGTGGGCCGCGGCGGCGATTGGAATCTCGCCGGGCACTGACCGCTCGTTCTGGTTAGGCTCGAACGCATGACTGAAGCTCCTCGATCTGCCACGCCCATCGACGCGATCGCAGATGCGTGGGTCGACACGCTCGCGGAGCGTGTCCCCACCCTCGCCACCTACATCGGTCGCTCCGAGCACAATGCACGCTACGGCGACTATTCTCCAGCGGGCGCTGACGCACTCGCCGACGAAGCCCGCACGACGCTCGCTGCGCTGCGCACCACCGAGCCCGTGGACGACATCGATCGCGTCACGAAAGCAGACCTTACCCGCGAGCTGGAACTCGACCTCGAACTCCACGACGCCCAGTGGCATCTTCGCGACCTGAACGTGATCGCCTCGCCGCCGCAGGACATCCGCGCGGTCTTCGACCTCATGCCCACCGACACAGCGGAGGACTGGTCTGTCATCGCGACGCGACTGGGAGCGGTCCCAGAGGCGGTACGCGGCTACATCGAAACCCTCCGAGCCGGAGTCTCAGCTGGGGTCGTACCCGCCAGGCGCCAGGTGCGCGAAGTCGTCACCCAGATCGGGCGCTACACGAGTGACCGCGGCTTCTTCGCGGAGTTCGCCGCCGAGGCCGCACCCAACGACGGGCAGCTTCCGGCATCCCTCGCCCGTGAGCTCGCCGACGCGGCGGGCGCTGCCCGCGTGGCGTACGAAGAGCTCGCCGATGTTCTCTCCGCCGAGGTCGGCCCTGCCGCTTCCGAGCAGGACGGAGTCGGCCGGGACCTGTACGCGCTGCACTCTCGACGCTTCCTCGGTGCGACCATCGACCTCGATGAAACCTACGAGTGGGGCATCGAAGAGCTCGCGCGCATGGTCGCCGAGCAGGAACAGATCGCCGACGAGATCGTTTCCGGCGCGAGCGTCGAGGAGGCTGTCGCGTTCCTCGAGAGAGATGCCTCGCGAAAGCTTCACGGTACCGAGGCGCTGCAAACGTGGATGCAGCAGACGAGCGATCATGCCGTGGCAGAGCTCGGGAAGACGCACTTCGACATCCCCGAACCGATCCGCACGCTCGAGTGCATGATCGCGCCCACCAAGGAGGGCGGGATCTACTACACCGGCCCGACCGATGACTTCTCGCGCGCCGGGCGCATGTGGTGGTCGGTTCCGGAGGGCGTCGCGGACTTCGACACGTGGCGAGAACTGACGACCGTGTATCACGAGGGCGTTCCCGGTCACCACCTGCAGATCGCTCAGGCCGTCTACAACCGCGCACAACTCAACTCGTGGCGGCGTCTGCTGGCCGGTACGTCGGGCCACGCGGAGGGTTGGGCGCTGTACGCGGAGCGCCTCATGGAGCAGCTCGGCTACCTGGATGACCCCGCTGACCGGCTCGGCATGCTCGACGGGCAGCGGATGCGGGCAGCGCGCGTCGTGTTGGATATCGGCGTCCACCTCGGCAAGCCCCGCTTGGACGGCGAAGGCGTATGGGACCACGACTACGCCCTCGCCTTCATGCGCCGCAACGTCAACATGTCGGACGAGTTCATTCAGTTCGAGGTCAACCGCTACCTCGGCTGGCCCGGGCAGGCTCCGTCCTACAAGGTGGGTCAGCGCATCTGGGAACAGTTGCGAGACACCGTTGCCGAGCAACAGGGCGACGCGTTCGACATCAAGGCGTTTCACAAGCGCGCGCTCGACATCGGCGGAGTTGGGCTCGACACGCTACGTGCGGCGTTGCTGATCTGAGGAATGGAATAGGGACCGGACCCGTATGGTTCTATGCACATGCATGGAAAGGATGCCGTCATGATTCAGTTCGGTCTCGATACCTTCGGTGATGTCACGGTCGATGAGAGCGGAGCGCCCCTCTCTGACGCACAGACGCTGCGCAATCTTGTCGACCAAGCTGTGCTCGCCGACGAACTCGGCATCTCGTTCATCGGCGTCGGCGAGCACCATCGGCCCGACTTCGCGGTGTCGAGCCCCGAGATCGTGCTCGCGGCCATCGCCGGGCGGACCCGCGACATCCACCTCGGCACTGCCGTGACGGTTCTCTCGTCAGACGATCCGGTGCGGGTCTACGAGCGGTTCGCGACCCTGGATGCCATCTCGAACGGTCGTGCCGAGGTGGTACTGGGCCGCGGGAGCTTCATCGAGTCCTTCCCCCTGTTCGGGTACGACCTGAAGGATTACGAGGCCCTGTTCGAGGAGAAGCTCGAACTGTTCTCCCTCTTGCGCCAGGAGCGCCCGGTCACCTGGTCCGGAACCACCCGCGCCGCGCTCACTGGTGCTGACGTGTACCCGAAGACCGAGGGATCCGGCCTCACGACCTGGGTGGGCGTCGGAGGGTCACCCGAATCCGTCGTCCGGACAGCGCGGTACGGCTTCGGCCTCATGCTCGCGATCATCGGCGGACCCGCTGAGCGCTTCGCACCCTATGTTGAGCTCTTCCATCGTTCGCTGGCCTCGTTCGGGCACGATCGCAAGCCGGTCGGCGTCCACTCGCCGGGTCACATCGCCGATACCGATGAGCAGGCGTGGGAACAGGCGTATCCTGCGTTCGAAGCGATGAACAACCGTATCGGAGCCGAACGCGGGTGGCCGCCCTACAGTCGGATGCGGTTCCAGCACGACGTCGGAGCCGGGGGAGCGGTTCACTCGGGGTCACCCGACCGGGTTGCTCGCAAGATCGCCGACACCGTGTTGACGCTGGGGATCGACCGTTTCGATCTGAAGTACTCGAACGGCACGCTCGGACACGAGCAGCTGATGCGCTCGATCGAGCTCTACGGCACCAGGGTGATCCCGATGGCGCGCGAGATGATCGCGGAAGGCGCAGACCGGCAGCGCGATGGGGCACCCGTAGGCTAGGGGAGTGCAGGAGATCCGCTACGTTGCCATCGGTGATTCCTTCTCCGAAGGCGTCGGCGACGAGCTGCCTGACGGCACCGTCCGGGGGTGGGCAGACCTCACCGCTCTCGGCTGGGCCAACGCACTCGGTGCTCCGATCGCGTATGCGAACTTCGCCATCCGCGGCAAGCTTGCGTGGCCCATCGTGGAAGAGCAACTGGAGCCGGCCCTCGCTCTCCGTCCGACCCACCTTTCGTTCAACGGGGGAGGCAACGACATGCTGCGACCCCGCACGACGATCGAGAGCATCGCGAATGCCTTCAGCACCGTCCTGCGCCGGTGCGATGAGGAAGGGGTCCGTCTGGTTCTGCTCTCGGGCGCCAACCCCTCAGCCCAGCTGCCGTTCCGGTCGCTGATCCAACGCCGCGGAGACGACCTCTCGCGGGCAGTAGTGGCACGAGTCGCCGACCGTCCCGATGTTGTCCGGGCCCTCAACTGGCCGGATCGCGAGCTGTCGCATCCGTCGTTCTGGTCTGCCGACAGGCTGCACATGAACTCGCGCGGGCACCACCGGGTGGCTGCGCGCCTCCTCGGCGCCCTGGGCCACCCCGCACCAGGGGAGTGGTGGTCGATGCCCGAGCAGTCCACCGCCGACGCGGTGCGTGGTTTGGCCTACTATCGCGCGCACGTCGGCCCATGGGTTCGTCGACGACTGACAGGCACGTCGTCGGGTGATGGCCGGATGCCGAAGTTCGGGAATTGGGTGACGATCGAGCCCGCTGGAGCCTGAGCTGGTCTATCGTGGGGCACAAGGGTGTGGCGATGATGACGTTCTGGAACCGGGTGACTCGCCTCTTTGTTCGCAAGCCCGTCTCGTTCTCCGAGGCGAAAGAAGGCCGCGAAGCGCAGGAAGCTGTTGATCGAGCGCGGGCTGCCGCTCAGCATCAGTTCCAAGAAAGAACCGTGCGCAACAGCGGCTGGTTCATGTGACTCCGCCCGGATGAGGCCATATGCCAGATCCGGAATCTAGTGTCAAGGCGCTCTGGGTGACCACGGTGAGCTGCGCGCCGACTGGTGACGAGTTCAGCCCGCGACGAGCTCCGTAGGGTGTGTCAGTCGCCACCAGTCGGTCGGCGGATCGATTGACTCGGTCACGATGAGGTCAGCGCTCTCGCTGTGCGGACCGGCTGTCCAGGTGATCTGACCCACGACGTCGCCGGTCGCGAACTCGGTCGGGTTGTCCATCGCAACCTCGACCGCGATCGGTGTGTCAGACCACGTGAAGATGTCGACGTCGCGCGCGATCACAACCTCCGTGGTTCCACCCCACGGTGCCGTGACGGTGCCGATGTGGTCGCCTGCCAGTCCGACAGGGACGTCGTGGAACCCCCGGCGGATGCTGTCGAGCATGCGAAGCACATCGGCATTGGCTGACTCCCGCGTCGCGCCGCCCTGGATTGCGCCTGTGACATCCAGGTGCATGCCTGCGATGTCCAAGCCCGCTGTGAACACGAACGCGTAGGTCCCGTACCCGAGGTTGCCGGTCTTCATCCCCGTTACTCCGTCGACGCCCAGCAAGGCGTTGGTGTTCTGCAGTGATCCGGGCCCCGGGATCGTGAGCGAGGCTGTTCCGACGATCGACGCGAGGGTCGGGTTTGCGGCGGCAAGCTTTGCGATAGCGACCAGATCAGTGGGCGTGCTGACATTCGCGGAGTCGAGCCCCGTGGGTTCGACGACCGTCGTGCCGGCCAGACCATGGGCCTGGAGCCAGTCGCTGGCCGCCGCGCGGAAGCTGGATACCGAGCCGAACGCCCACCGACTGATGGCCTCGGCGTAGTTGCTCGCAGAGGGGATCAGCATCGTGGCCAGCGCATCGTGCAGCGACATCCGTGTGCCCGTGGGCATTGCCGCGATCGTCGCTCCACGAACGTAGTACTGGTCGTAGAGATCGTGATCGGCTTTCGAGAACGTGATCGTCGGGCCGGGATCGGATGCGTCCGCGAGCGGGTACTTCTCAAGTACGACGAGTGCCGTGATGATCTTGCTGACGCTCGCCATGACCTGCGGATCCTGGGGACCGGACGTCTGCCAGATTCCACTCGCGCCCTCGCCGAGATACACTTCCCCGCCTGACACGCTCAGTGCTGAAGAGCCGAAAGACGGAAGCGAGATCTGAGCTGCAACGGGAGACTCGACGGTCGGCGTCTGCCACTCCAGCGTCGCGGCAGGCAGGGGAGTGTTCAGCGCCCAGGCGACGTACCCACCCGTCGCCACCATCCCGACAACCATCACGATGGCGATCACGAGACCCGTGATGCGCAACGCCCGCGAGGGACCGTTGGTGACGACAAACGCGTCGTCGTCCGAGTCCGGGGTCATGAGGTCAGCGATCGTGACCTGTTCGTCGGCGTCCGGGGGAGGAGTGGTCATGACAGCCGACCCTTGGCGCTCACCGCGCAACCAGGCCAGGCACGATCATCTGAACCGACACGTCCCCGCATCCGACACGCCCTCCGCGTCACGCACCACACCCGATAGAACGAGGCTAACCCG
>NZ_JASBSF010000048.1 GCF_030149085.1 Microbacterium sp.
CCCTCGCTCCCACTGGGACATGCTTCTGGAGCGTCGCACGATCCCTGAGCTCGAGGAACTCCTCGAAGAGCGACTCGCTTTCGTCCGATCGCGCCGCGGTGCCGGCGACGACGTCACGGTGGACAAGCTCAGCGCCTGACAGACGACCACCGCAGCCTCAATGATGCGGTGCCTGAAAGGGGGCCGATCCGATCACGGATCGGCCCCCTTTCATGTCCGGCGGCGGCTTGCGATGATGCCGCTGGCGACCAGGCCGATGATGCTGAGGAGCGCGATTGCCACGCCCAGCGAGCCGCCGATCACGATGCTCGGCGTCAGACCGGATCGCAGCGGAACGTCGGTGAGCATCGCACCGGCTTCATCGGCGGGCAGTGAGTCGATCGTCGCCCCGTCGGGACCGATGACCTGGCTCGTCCCGACCGTTGAGATGTTCACCACAGAGCGACCGGTTTCGATCGCGCGCATGCGCGCGAAGGCGAGCTGTTGCAGGTTCTCATCGGTGTTGCGGAAGTCGGCGTTATTGGTCTGGAACATGTAGACCTCCGCGCCGTCGCGCGCGCCATCGTGGATGACGTCGTCGTAGATCACGTCGAAGCAGATCGCGAGGCCCACCCCTGTGCCGTCGATATCGACGTAGGGAGGGTTGGATCCCGGGGTGTACTCGCGGCCGATGAGTCCGATGAGGTCGGGCACGATCATCTCGTAGAACCACCGGTCGGGCACGTACTCTCCGAACGGAACGGGGTGGGTCTTGTCGTGATACTGCACGGCGCCCTCCCCCGCTTCCCACAGGATCGAGGTGTTGTAGGTCAGATCACCGCGCGTTGTTGCGGCGTTGACAAGAAGCGGAGCATCCACGGCTTCAGAGAGACTGTCGAGAACCGCCGCCGTCGTCGCGTTGGTCAGCGGATCCGAATCGATGCCGCCTTCGGGCCACAGCAGCACATCCATGTCCTGACCGATCAGATCGGTGGATGCCGACAGCTGTGCGTTCAGGATGTCGTTTCGCTGCCGGGCGTCAAAGTACCCCGACGGACCGTTGCCCTGCACACTCCCCACGGTCATGGTGCCCGCCGGGGTGGTGGGGAACTGCGGCGTGATGAGCAAGACGACCCCAAGGCCCGCTACCGGCAGCGCAGTGCGGATATCCGACCACCGGCGCAGCCGCAGCCACTCGATGACCCCGGCGGTGAAGGCGACCATCAGGAACGACAAGCCCGTCACCCCGACCCATGAGGTCAGGTGCGAGAGAGGGCTTTCGGATTGACTCATCCCGATCCGTGCCCACGGGAAGCCGGTATAGGGCCAGGACCCGGTGACAAGCTCGCGCAGTACCCACAGCCCGGCAACCAGCAGCGGGGTCAGCACGAGCTGAGCCCAGCGGCCGGGGACGGCTCTCGGCATCCACCGGTATGCCAACGCGATGAGCACGGAGCCGAGCGCGACGTAGATCGTGGCAGCGAACGCCAAGGCGAACCACGGAATGACGCCCAGGTAGCGATTCAGCCACACGATGTGGACGAGATAGAAGGTAATGCCGAAGACGAAGCCGACGAGCAGAGCTCCCCAGGCGCTCCGCCCGATGAGGGTCACCAGCGACAGGCCGACCCCAACGAAGGCGAGCGGCCACCAACCCACCGACGGGTACGCCAGATCCAGAATGAGCCCGGCGGCAACTGCCACCAGCACCGCGGCCCACAACGGCAGCATCGGACGCACGGCGATGGCACGACTCTGTGTGGCGCTCGAGGCTTCGGGCATAAGGTCCAGCCTAGATTCCGACGGCTATGGTGCGGCTGAAGGTTCGGCGATCACACCGACGAGTACGCCACGATTCCGCGCCGAACGCCATCGAGCGCGCGGCGCGCGACCGCGGCGAGACCGGGCTCGGCCACCAACGACATCTGGTCGAGAAGGTCGATCGTCTGCTTGGCCCACCGCACGAAATCGCCGGCAGCGAGGTCAGCCTCGCGAAGCACACGATCGAGCGGCATCCCCTTGGCCCACGAATGCATGGCAAGCGCGAGTCCTGCAGCAGGCGGCTCCGACCCGGGAAGGCGTGAGTCGCGCTCGAGGTCGTCGAGGCGTTGCCAGAGGTCCAGGGTCTGCGCTAGAGCCTCGCGGAACGCGCCGCGGGGAAGCGCTCGCTCCCCCGGCTCGTCACGGCGCGGTTCGTAGACCAGCGCGCACGCCAGCGCAGCCAATGACGGCGCATCCAGCGAGCTCCAGAGACCAAGGCGCAGTGACTCGGCCACGAGCAGATCCCGCTCTCCATAGATCCGACGCATCGTCCGACCCGA
>NZ_JASBSF010000051.1 GCF_030149085.1 Microbacterium sp.
TGAAATCAGCCCCTTTTCACCGGGTCCGGTCGCGATCTGGGCCCCCGGGCGGCGTGCTCAGAGCCGACCGAGTGCCTTGAGTGCGAGGTAGCGGTCGGCAACGCGCGGGGGCAGGTCCTCGGCGGATGCCGACAGTGCGTCGACTCCTGCCCGGGAGAGCGCCGTCACCATTCGGTCGGCATCCCAGCGGGCCCGTTCCCGCGCTGCGGCCTCGAACGCGTCGGATTGGGGTGCCTCGGTCGGCTCGGGCTGTGCTGCGGCAACGAGCACGTGCGTGTGGGCGGGAATGAGGGGGAGCGCACCGAGGAAACCGCGGGAAGCCTCGGGATCATCGTGCGCCGCGAGCACGACGATCATCGACGGTCGGGTGGTCAGCAGGCGGGCCTGTGCGAAAGCGGCGTCCCAGTCGGTGTCGATGAGACCGGCATCCACGGCGACCATGGCGTCCACGAGGGCGGGCAGCAGAGCCGCGCCGTCGCGGCCGGTCACGCGGGCACGCACCGCCCGGTCGAACATCACCAGGTGGACGTGATCTCCCGCTTGCGCTGCGAGGGCTGAGAGGAGGAGGGCTGCCTCCATCGCGGCATCCAGTCTCACGCCGTCATCGACGCGCGTCGCGGCGGTACGACCGGTGTCGATGATGATGACGATGTGGCGGTCGCGCTCGGGACGCCACGTGCGAAGCATTGTTGCGCTGGCCCGGGCCGTGGCACGCCAGTCGATCGAGCGCACATCGTCGCCGCGTACGTACTCGCGCAGCGAGTCGAACTCGGTGCCCTGTCCGCGCACCTGGACGCTGGTGTTCCCGTCGAGCTCGCGCAGCCGCGCGAGACGAGAGGGCAGGTGACGCCGCGAGGTGAACGGTGGCAGAACCCGGATGCTTCCCGGAACCGCGATGAGTGTGCTGCGACCCGCGATCCCGAGAGGCCCCGCTGATCGCACCGCGAGTCCGGCGCTACGCAGCTCTCCACGTCGGCGAGGCAGCAGCGACGTGATCACGCGGCCCGACGCGCCCGGCTCGATCCGTATCACCGCCGTTCCGGTAACGGCGCCCGCGGTCGGCTGCCAGGCATCCCGAACACGGATGCGAAGGGCTCGCGTACCCGTGTTGACGACAGTCGCCGTGACCTGGGTTGCTTGGTCACGCAGCACCTTCGTCGGTCCAGCGCGGGTGATGCTCACCTGACGCGGATTGGGGGCGGCCAGCACATCGATGCCCAGCAGCAGCAGGCAGAGTCCGAGCCAGGCAGCTGCCCCTGCCCAGGCGGGGATTCCGCCGACCGAACCGACGATCACGGGAACAGCGCCGGCACCCACGAGAAGCGGGTAGCGACCGGTCACATACATGCGGGGCTCACAGCGGGACGCGGGTCTGCTGCAGGATGCTCTGGAGCAGCGCTTCGACCGACACCCCTTCGAGTTCAGCATCCGGACGAAGCCGGAGACGGTGCCGCCACGTCGGCAGCAGCATCGTCTGGACGTGGTCGGGGGTGATGGCCGGTGATCCGCCGAGCCACGCCCACGCTTTCGCCGTCGCCAGCAGCGCCGTGGCGGCGCGCGGGCTCGCACCTAGCTGCACCGAGGGGCTCTGCCTCGTGGCTTGCGCGAGATCGACGATGTAGCCGAGGACGTCATCGGTGGCGGTGACGTCCCGCACCGCCGCCTGGGCCGCCCGGAGGTCCGCGGCGGTGACGACTGTCTGCACCCCGGCCTCATCGAGGTCGCGGGGTGAGAAGCCGTCGGCGTGCCGGCGGAGCACCGTGACTTCCGCATCGCGTGCGGGCATATCGACGATGAGCTTTAGGAGGAACCGGTCGAGCTGAGCTTCGGGGAGCGTATAGGTTCCCTCGTGCTCGATCGGGTTCTGGGTCGCGGCGACAAGGAACGGATCGGGGAGCGGGCGGGTCACGCCGTCGGTGGATACCTGGCGCTCTTCCATCGCCTCCAGGAGGGCAGCCTGCGTCTTCGGCGGTGTGCGGTTGATCTCGTCGGCGAGCAGGATGTGGGTGAAGACCGGGCCCTCGCGGAACTCGAACTCGCCTGACCGAGCGTCGTAGATGAGGGAGCCCGAGACGTCACCGGGCATGAGGTCGGGCGTGAATTGCACGCGCTTCGTTTCGAGGCCGAGCGCCCGACTGAACGCCCGTACCAACAGCGTCTTGGCGACACCGGGTACGCCCTCGACCAAGACATGTCCACGGGCAAGCAGCGCGATCAGGAGACCCGTGATGGCGGCATCCTGTCCAACGACAGCCTTGCCGATCTCGGTTCGAACGCGCCCGACGGCGGCGCGGGCGGCGTCGTCGCCGAGGACGGATTCGTCGGCAGTCGTCGGCGCCGGGTCGGGAGTCGTCATGGGGCGTTCCTTTCGGGGTGAAGTGCCGCGCGCGCTGCAGCTTCGAGTCTGCGCAATCGGTCGTGGAGTTCGTCAAGGTCGCGCCGTGACGGTGGCGGGGCGCCATCCAGGATGCTTCGCGCATCCTCCCGCGACGTCACCGAGGCGCTGGCAAGCGCGTCGGCGACCTCTGCTGCCGACGACGATCCTGACAGGCCGAGCAACCGCGCGATCCGCACGCGTGCACCATGGCGCAGCAGGGACGCGGCGTGCGCGGTGTCGCCGGATCGTGCGTACAGGTGGGCTCGGCCCCGCGTCGTCTCCTCGCCGCGTACCGTCACCGGCAGTCGCTCGCCCACGAGCGGTGCAAAACGGATGCCGCGCCACAGCGCCGCCGCGACTGCAGCCGCCAGCACCAGGACGATCACGGGGCTGACCCACGGCGGAGTGAGCTCGCCGAGGGACGGGTTCGCGGGGTCGAGATTGGTATCGGCCACGGACGGGACGTACCAGACAAGCGTCGCATTCCTGCCCATGAGGCCCAGCGCGAGGGCAGCATTGCCGTCCTGTGGCAGGTGTTCATTCGTGAACAGTGCAGCGCCGTCGACGGCAGAGACGCGTTGCGTACCCGGCGCATCGGGGCGGACAGTTTCGCGCACCAGCAGCGCATAGCCTCCCGCTGCCGGATAGCACTGGGCGGCATCCGTACCGACGAAGACCGTTCGCGGACGGATCGCTCCCGCCCGCTGCGCCTCTGGCACTGAGCACTGCGGCTGCACGAGCGCGTCATCGGCGACGCCGACGGCGTTCGCCCCGTCGGCGATCAGGCGGAGCGTCCGCGATCGCGGATCGATGAGGACGACGTCTGTCGCAGGTGTGGTGAGGGCGGAGATCGCCTCGTCGGAGAGCGCGGGTGCATCCGGAAGCACGAGCGTTGCCGCGGTCTCACGTAGCGCCGCTGCGGCCTGCTCGTGCGAGCGGACGATGCGCACGTCGACGCCCTGATCGGCCAGGATGCGTGCCAGCGCCCGGGTGCCCGTCGGGGCCGCGGATTCGGGATCGAGCGACTCGCGCTGGCTCCATTCGCTGCCGCCGACGATGCTCGCACCGACGATGCCGACAGCGATGAGAGCTGCGACGATGGCGATCCATCCGACCGCCGAACCCCGGCGGGCTCTGGTGGTTGGGAGATCGGCTCGAGCCGCGCGGCGCTCGCGGGTGTCGAGGCTCATGACGCCGGCACCTCGGCCGGATCGGCCCGCACGGACCCGAGCTGGGCCAGCGCGCTGTCTGCCGCAGCCACCACCTCGTACCCGGCCTCGGTCCCCGGCCGCTGAAGATAGCGGACGTCCTCGAAGACGGTGGCGGCGTCTCCGACCCGCCCGCTCGTCGGCGCTGTCAGCGCGTCGGCTCGCACCGCGAACTGCCGGGCTGTCGTGCCGGGGGCAAGCTCGATCAAGCCTCGTTCGGCCAGGCCGCGGGCTGCTGCCCGGAAGCGCAGCACGATCGCCGCGTCCCAGTCCCGGCGGCTGCGGGCAGCCTCAGCTGCTGTCCGCAGTCCGTCGGCAGTTCGATAGTCGACGTCGCCGAAGAGCTCACCGGTGCGGGCTCGCCGTGAGGATGCCCGGCGGGGGACTCCCCACACGAGAATCGCGATGACGATGACCGCGATGGCGATGATCGCGGCGACGAGGGCGAGAATCGCTGCCCACTCTGGTGCGACATCGGGCGAGAACAGGGAAGCTAGCGCATCCCGCGCCGCCTGTGCCGCTCGGTCGAACCACGTCGGCTTCGCCGCCTGATAGACCGGATCCGCGAGTTCCTGCATGGCCCAGTCGCGAGCCTGTTCGCCATCCGGGATGAGCGGGATCTCTGAGATCACCGAGGCATCGCCCATGTCGTCTGGTCGTCATCGGGGCCCGCGGGAGGCGTCGACGACGCCGGGTCAGCGGTCGGCGTGGCGGGTGTCGGCGACGCGGATGTCGACACAGCTGCAGATTGAGGCGTCATGACGTACCCCGGCGGCGGGGCGAACGGAGCTGGTTGCGCGTACGCCGCAGGCCACCGGGGCTGCACGGCGCGGCCGATGTGCACGACGTACGGGTCGGGGAGGCCCGCCTCTCCCGCATCCCTGCGATCGACGTACTCGAGCAGGTCGAGATCGAGGCCCTCGTGCCGCATCCGGCAGTCGATGTAGACGAGCCCCGCGGCTGTTGACTGCACGATGACGGCGACCGACTGGATGAGTAGGGTCACGATCTGCGTGAGACCGAGGGTTGCGACGATTCCGATGATCGCCGCTGCGCTCTCATCGCCCGTGGGGGCTATCACTGTCGTCAGGGCCGAGGCGAGGAACGAGAACGGGATGCTGACGACCTGGGCGACGGCGCCGAAGACGAGCGAGACGAGCACGATGATCCCCAAGATGACCCAGAATCGGCCCCGCGACAGCCGCCACGAGCGCCCCAGAGCAGCGCCCAGCGACGTGTGCTCCACGATCAGGACCGCGGGAACGAGCAGCAGCTTCACGGACAGCCAGAGGCTCAGGGGGATGGCTGCGAGGATGACGAGGATTCCGAGGATGACTGCGGCGGCGGGAACGGCGACAGCCAGGACGGCGATCAGCCCGCCGACGATGATCACGATCACGCCGATCGCGAGCGAGAGCAGGATCGTGTAGCCGATCAGACGCCAGGCCACGGGCCGCACACGCTGCCACAGCATCCGCAGCGTCATCTTCTCGGCCACCGCAGCGTGCAAGACATCGGAGATGACCACGGCCTGCACGAGCACACCCACGGCGCCCGCGAGAAGACCGAGCACGAGACCCGATAGCGCGGTGAGCGTAATCGATCCCGTCAGGACGGCATCCCATTCGTCGGTGCCGGCCGGCACGGTGTCGAGCCGCGAGAAGCTTGCGAACGCGACCGCCGAGATGGCGATGGTGACAACGAGGTAGGCGATCGTCTGCACGACCATCGCGAACCCGAGCAGCACCTTCGGGTTGTGTCGCAGCGCCGAAAACGAGCGACCCAGAATCGTGCCGAACGTCAGTGGTTGCAACGGGATGATCCCAGGCCGCGGCGCAGGCGTCCAAGACGGGTACGCGGTCACGGGTTCCTCCTACAGGGCTGGAATCGGCGTGAGTTCCATCGTGTCACACGGGACGCAGACCCGCTCGTGCCCGTCGCTGCTGGGTCCTGCGCGTCGCCGACGCACGGGCCGGTGCCGACGCGCGCGCGAATCAACGGCGTGCGTACAGGTGGAGTCGACTACTCTCGGGGGAAGCACCCGCGGCTGCCTGCCGCCAGTGCGCAGGCTGGACGCAAGGAACGAAGGCGCGATGAACTCACGCATCCTGGTGGTCGACGATGACACCGCCCTGGCGGAGATGATCGGGATCGTGCTGCGCACGGAAGGGTTCGACACGGTCTTCTGCGCTGACGGAAACGCCGCTGTCGAGACCTGGCGCGCGGAACGTCCCGACTTGATCCTGCTCGATTTGATGCTTCCCGGTCGCGACGGCATCGAGATCTGCACGGCGATCCGCTCCGAGTCAGGCATCCCGATCATCATGCTGACAGCACGCACCGACACCGCCGATGTCGTGCGCGGACTGGAGTCGGGCGCTGACGACTACATCGTCAAGCCGTTCAACCCGAAGGAGCTCGTGGCCCGCATCCGCACACGACTGCGCCCCGGCGGGCATCCGTCGCAGGAGACACTGCGGATCGGGAACCTGACGATCGATGTCGCCGGTCACGAAGTCCGACGCGGCGACGAGGTGATCTCGCTCACGCCCCTTGAGTTCGAGTTGCTCGTCGCGCTTGCCTCCAAGCCGCAGCAGGTGTTCTCGCGCGAGATGCTGCTCGAGCAGGTCTGGGGTTACCACTACAAGGCCGACACGCGTCTGGTCAACGTGCACGTGCAGCGGCTGCGCGCCAAGGTCGAACTCGACCCCGACAACCCCCGCATCGTCACGACAGTGCGCGGTGTGGGCTACCGGGCCGGTGCAGTGGAGTGAGTGT
>NZ_JASBSF010000052.1 GCF_030149085.1 Microbacterium sp.
ATGGACGAACCCGGCCCCACGGATGTGCTGAGCTTTCCGATGGACGAACTGCGCCCGGGAACGGAAGATGCGCCGACCCCCGAGGGTCTGCTGGGTGACATCGTGTTGTGCCCGCAGGTCGCTGAGACCCAGGCTCAGGCCGCAGGTCACTCCACGATGGACGAACTGATCCTGCTCACCACCCACGGTCTGCTGCACCTGCTCGGTTTCGACCACGCCGAACCGGCGGAAGAGCGAGAGATGTTTGCTCTCCAGCGAGACCTCATCGTCCGATTCCACGCGGCAGAACGCCGTCGTCTCAAGCCGTGACCGCGGCCCTCCTGCTGGCTGCGGCAGCCCTCCTGGTCGCCTTCGGTGGTCTGATGGCGGCGGTGGATGCAGCACTCGGAGTGACCTCCCGTTCAGACCTCGAGGAGATGAGTCAGTCCGGGCGCAATGCCGCGTTCATCCGCGGAATCGCCGATGACCCTGCGGCGCACGCGAACGCCTCTGGCTTCATGCGCGTCTTGTCCGAGACCACCGCGGCGGTGCTCGTGACTGTTGCGCTGACGATCCTGTTCGACAGCATCTGGTGGGCGATGCTTGCTGCAGCGATCATCATGACTGGGATCTCGTTCGTCGTGGTCGGCGCGAGCCCGCGCAGTGTTGGGCGCCTGCACGCGAAGGGGCTGCTCCGGGGCGCCGCTCCCGTCATCCGTGCGATGCGCATCGTGCTGGGCCCCCTCGCCCACGGTCTCGTCGCGCTCGGCGATCGCGTCACCCCGGGTGTTGCTCGGGGATCCTCGTTCGCCTCGGAAGAGCAGCTTCTCAGCATGGTCGACGAGGCGGCGTCTCAAGACCTCATCGAAGAGGATGACCGCGAGCTCATCCACTCCGTGTTCGACTTCACCGACACCTATGTGCGGGCGGTCATGATTCCGCGCACAGAGATGGTGACTGTCGACGCTGACACGACGACCAAGGACGCGATGGAGCTGTTCCTCGACAAGGGAGTCTCGCGCGTTCCGGTCGTCGACGACGAAGCCGATGACGTCATCGGGATGCTCTACCTCAAAGACCTGGTGCAGTTCGCGTACCGCGATGAGGCAGGATGGCGCGCTGCTGCGATCTCACAGCTCGCGCGACCTGCCGTGTTCGTCCCCGAGTCCATGCGAGCCGAGACCCTGCTGCAGCAGATGAAGCGCGAGGCCGTGCACGTGTGCATGGTGGTCGATGAGTACGGCGGGGTCTCGGGCCTCGTGACCCTCGAGGATCTGATTGAGGAGCTTGTCGGAGAGATAGCCGACGAATTCGACCCGCGGGCCACCGAGATCGCCGAAGTTGCCGAGGGACGCTACCGCGTGAGTGCCCGACTGGGGCTGGCGGAGGTCGGGGAGCTCTTCGACCTCGATCTCGAGGACGACGAGGTCGATTCGATCGGGGGACTGTTGGGCAAGCAACTCGGCAAGGTACCGCAGCCCGGTGCGGTGACGGAGTTCGAAGGCCTGCGAATCACCGGCGGCGCTTCCCGCGGCAAGGGTCGAGGCATCACGACCGTGTTCGTGGAACGCATTCCGCTAGCGACCGACGCGGAAGGCGACGCAGCTGCCGACGACGAGGGCTCGGCCGCGACATCCGAGACATCATCTGAACGGAAGGTGCGCTCGTGAGCGCCAGCGATTATCGGTCCGGCTCTGATTTTCGGTCCGGCTTTGTGACCTTCGTGGGGCGCCCCAACGTCGGCAAGACCACGCTCATGAACGCCCTCGTCGGCGAGAAGATCGCGATCACCAGCGACAAGCCGCAGACCACCCGGCGCGCCATTCGCGGCATCCTGAACCGCCCCGGCGGGCAGATCGTGATCGTCGACACCCC
>NZ_JASBSF010000058.1 GCF_030149085.1 Microbacterium sp.
AACAGCAGCACCACGAAGATGAAGCCGTTGACGATCCAGAGGAGGTCGAGGGACTGGTGGAACCAGATCGTCAGGCTGACCTTGCCCTTGGGCTTGTTGCGCGGCGCCCAGAAGACGCTCGGGCGCCTCTCGGTGCGGATCGTGAGTCCCGTTCGAATGATCAGCACCATGAGGAACACGTTGAAGAAGTGCTGCCAGCCGAGCCACGCCGGGAAGCCCACCGGCGCACCCTCGGGCAGGTGGTATTCGCCGGGGTAGGTCGCGAGGAAGTCCTGCATCCCGTCGAGGGAGAGCAGCCAACGCACGGCCAGCACTGCCATGCCTGCAGCGAAGAGCAGCCCGAGACCGCCCACGATGACGGTGCCTGCCCACTGCCCTCGCGTGAATGGGCCGATGCGGGCGGGTTCTGGTCGCGCCGCGGGGCGCGTGCGGGCTGACGCCCCCTCCCACACCGTCCGCGTGAACGGCAGCGGCACGCTTACGTCGAACGCCGGGCGCTCGGCGACCGCTGCGGTGGAAACCACGGAACCGGCATCCGTCTGCGCTTCGTGCGCCGCAACACGCCGTGCATCGTCGTCGGAGCCGACGCTTTGGGGCAAACGAACCGCGGCGCCGGATGTCGAGATCGCGGCGACCATCTCGGACGTCGGCCACGGCTCTCCGCCGGGAACGCGAGGTAGCCCCCGACGCACTGCGCGCAAGGAGGCTTCGGTGGAGACGACCACTCCCGCGTGTGCTGCAGTTTCATGCGACGGCTGCGTATCTTCCCGCAGCTCCTGCACAGACGTGCCGCTGTCGGGCGACGGTGCGGTCGCGGGGGTGGGGACGCCGGCGACGGCGACCACGGATGCCGGCGGCCACGGCTCGCCGCCGGGGACGCGGGGCAACCCCCGGCGCACAGCCCGCGCAGCCAGCGCGACTGTGGCGGCAGCCGTCACCGCGGCCACTCCCGCGGGTGCGGCAGTTTCGTGCGACGGCGGCGCATCTTTCCGCAGCTCCTGCGCAGAACTGCCGCTCTCGTGTGAGGCGACGCCGGCAGACACGGATGCCGCAACCGGCGCCTCGGCCGGGGGCACGGATGCCGAACCAACGGCACCTGCCACCTCACCGGCGGGCGGCCAAGGTTCGCCGCCGGGGGTGCGGGGCAGTCCGCGACGCAGAGTGCGCCCGTAGGTCGCCATCGCGTCAGGCCTTCTTCGCCTGCAGCGTCTCGATCAGCTGCGGCACGACGGTGAAGAGATCCCCGACGACACCGAAGTCCGCGATCTCGAAAATCGGAGCGTCGGCATCCTTGTTGATCGCGACGATCGTCTTGGCGGTCTGCATTCCGGCCTTGTGCTGGATCGCGCCGGAGATGCCCAGCGCGACGTACAGCTGCGGAGCAACCGACACGCCGGTCTGTCCGACCTGCGCAGACTGCGCAATGTAGCCCGCGTCCACGGCGGCCCGCGACGCGCCGACGGCGGCGCCGAGCACGTCGGCGAGTTCACCGACGAGCGCGAACTTCTCCTCCGAGCCCAGGCCACGGCCACCCGAAACGACCTTCGCCGCGCCGCGAAGCTCGGGGCGGGCGGAGGTCACGACGACCTCTTCGACCGACCCGATGGTCGCCGCCTTGCGGCCGGATGCGGCAACGTCGAGCTTCTCGGCGACGAGAGGCTGAGCCTGCGCACGCGCATCGATCGACCCCTGGCGAACCGTGATGACGGGAGCGCCGAACGTGGCGGCGGCCTCGACGTTGTAGGCACCACCGTAAACGGAGTGGTGCGCCACGATTCCTTCGTCGTCGCGCGTTACACCGACGGCATCCACGCACAGCGCCGAACGCGACCGCGCAGCATACCGACCCGCCGTCTCGCGCGACTCGATCGAGTGCGACAGCAGCACGGCATCGGGGTCCACGAGCGCGGCAGCAGCAGCAACCGCATCCGTCGCCGGTACACCCAGTGCCTCGCCGAGCCCCGCGGGCGTCGCGGTGAGCACGAGCGCCGCCCCGAGCTCAGCCGCCGCGGGTGCGAGGGCCTCGGCGCTGTCTCCGACGATCAGCGCGACCGGGGTTCCGACGCCTGCCGCAGCGCCCAACAGGCCAGCAGCGCTCGGCGCCAACGCGCCACCGGGGGTGACATCGAGTACGACAAGAACAGCATCAGCTGCGATATCCACCATCATCTGCCCCTTAGACCAACCGGTTCGAGATCAGGAACTCCGCAAGCTGTACGCCAGCGTCGCCCTCGTCGACAACCTTCACACCTGCCGCACGCGGCGGCTTCTGCGCCACCGCGATCATGATCGAGCGCGCCGCATCCGGGTCATCGGCGACGACCCCGAGGTCCGCGAGCGACACCGTGTCGACCGGCTTCTTCTTGGCGGCCATGATGCCCTTGAAGTTCGGGAACCGCGCGTCAGGAAGCCGTTCGGTGATCGAGATCACCGCCGGAAGAGCAGCGGATGCCGTCATCGAGCCACCATCGACCGACCGCTCACCCGAGACCTCGGACTCGGTGATCGTCACAGAGTTCATGCTCGTGATGCTCGGAACATCCAGCAGCTCCGCGATCATCGACGCCATCACCCCGCCAGAGCCGTCCGTGGACTGGTTTCCCGTGATGACGAGGTCGAAGCCAGCGCGGGAGATCGCGGCCGACAGCGCCTGGGCGCTGAGCCCCAGATCGGCGCCCAACAGCGCGTCATCGACGACGTGCACGGCCGATGCCGCCCCCATCGCGAGGGCCTTGCGCACCGATCCGGATGCCGACTCCGGCGCCATCGTCACGACGACGACCTCGGTGCCCGGGTTGGCATCCGCGTACGACAGCGCAACCTCGAGAGAGCGCTCACCGATCTCGTCGATGACAGCTTCGCTGGCACCTCGGTCAGCCAGTCCCGTCTCGAGGTTCAGCACTCGATCCCCCCACGTGTCGGGGACTTCTTTTACCAGGACGAGAATCCTCATCGCGCTCCTCCTTCTTGCTTCGAGTCTATGGTCGCCAGCCCAGGGCGATTTCGGTCACCGGCCGGTGAACCGGGGGGCACGCTTCTCACGGAAAGCTGCCATCCCTTCCTTCTGGTCGTCCAGGGCGAACAGAGCGGCGAACGCCTGCCGTTCGAAGCGAAGACCCTCGGCCAGACCGCTCTCCTGGGACGCGCGCAAGGCGTCTTTGGCCGCGTAGGCGACGGGCAGGGACTTCGCCGCGATCGACTCCGCCACCGCCATCGCCTCGGTGGCAAGGTCCGCTGCCGGAACCACCCGGGACACCAGGCCCGCGCGCTCTGCCTCGACGGCATCCATCATGCGGCCCGTCAGGACGAGCTCGGCAGCCTTGAAGTACCCGATAGCGCGGGTGAGGCGCTGCGTGCCGCCGAGCCCCGGAATGACGCCGAGCGTGATCTCGGGCTGACCGAATTTTGCGGTGTCGGCGGCGAGGATGATGTCGCAGCTCATCGCGAGCTCGCACCCGCCACCGAGCGCGAAGCCGGCGACTGCCGCAACGATCGGTGTGCGGGCGCGACCAAGGGCTTCGAGCCCGACAAAGGGGCTGTCCACGGTCATGTCGCGCACCGTCTTGTCGGCCATCTCCTTGATGTCGGCGCCCGCGGCGAAGGCACGCTCCGAGCCGGTGAGCACGATGCATCCGATCTGCTCATCGGCATCGAAAGCTGCCACCGCGGCCCCGAGTTCGGTCGCGAGTGTCGAGTTCAGCGCGTTGAGCGCCTCGGGGCGGTTCAGCTGGATCCAGCCGACGCGCCCCCGGGTCTCGACCACGATGGTCTGGAACGAGGTTGATTCCGTCATGCTCGTTTTCCTCTCACGCCGCTGGGAGGCAGCCACACCCGCGTCGATCCTGTCGAATGCACCGGCGCTCCTGCCAACCGGTTGTAGGTGGCCTACAGCCGCTCGATGATGGTGGCGTTAGCCATCCCGCCGCCCTCACACATCGCCTGCAGTCCGTAGCGCCCGCCGGTGTGTTCGAGATAGCCCAGGAGAGTGCCGAGGAGCCGCGTTCCGGATGCGCCGACGGCGTGCCCGAGCGCGATCGCACCACCCCACGGGTTGAGCTTGTCGGGATCGGCGTCGAGGTCGTGTTGCCACGCGAGTGGCACAGACGCGAAAGCCTCATTCACCTCGTAGGCATCGAGGTCGTCGATCGACAACCCTGCGCGATCCAGGATGCGGCGCGTTGCCGGGATCGGCGCGGTCAGCATCATGATCGGGTCGTCACCGACGACGGCGAAGGCATGGAAACGGGCGCGGGGCGTCAGGCCCAGCGCATTCGCGCGTTCCTCACTCATGATGAGCGCTGCCGAGGCGGCATCCGTCAGGGGTGACGAGTTGCCTGCCGTGATCCGCCAGTCGAGCCCAGAGAAACGCTCCGCGAGTTCGTCAGTGCGGAACGCGGGCGCGAGACCGGCAAGCTGCTCAGCGGTTGTGGCGGGCCGAATCGTCTGGTCGGCATCCACGATGCCCTCCGCCGTCATGACCGGAAGCATCGCGTCTGCGAACCGGCCCGCTGCAGCAGCGTGAGCTGCCCGCTGATGCGACCGGGCAGCGTAGGCATCGAGCTCGTCGCGCTCGAGTCCCCAGCGCCCGGCGATCAACTCAGCAGACACTCCCTGGTTCACGAGCCCTTCGGGGTATCGGTTCCGGATGCCGTCGGCAATAGCACCGCCGGCCCCGGCCGAGCCCAAGGGGACGCGACTCATCGACTCGACGCCCGCCGCGATCACGATGTCGTACGCACCGGCGATGACTCCCTGCGCAGCGAAGTGCACGGCCTGCTGACTAGAGCCGCACTGCCGATCGATCGTCGTGGCGGGCACCGACTCGTCGAACCCCGCTGCGAGCACTGCCTGACGAGCGATGTTGGTGGCCTGATCGCCGATCTGACTCACACACCCCATCAGGACGTCATCGATCTGGCGCGACTCGAGTCCGTTGCGCTCCAGGAGCGCCGTCAGCGTCGTGGCGGCAAGGTCGACAGGATGCACGCCCGACAGCGCTCCTCCGGGCTTGCCCCGCCCGGAGGGCGTCCGGACGACGTCGACGATGACGGCAGTGGTCACTCGGCGGCCTCCTCGGGGCGCTCTTGCACGGTGATCGCGGAGGTGTCGGGCACGTAGCCCTCGATGTGGCGCTCGTCGGCCCCGTTATAGGCCGAGAGAGGCCTGATGAGCGCGTTCGAGGCCTGCTGCTCCATGATGTGCGCTGTCCAGCCGACGACGCGCGCCGCGACGAACAGCGGCGTGAACGTGAGCGTGTCGAAGCCGATGAGGTTGTAGGCCGGCCCCGACGGGTAGTCGAGGTTCGGGTAGATGCCCTTGCGTGCCACGAACTCCGATTCGAGCGCGTCATAGAGCGCCGCGACATCCGGGCGGTCGTAGTGGGCGACGAGGGTGTCGAGCGCCGCTTTCATCGTGGGAACGCGCGAGTCACCGCGCTTGTACACGCGATGCCCGAAGCCCATGATCTTGCGCTTCTCGGCGAGAGCCGTGTCGAGCCACGCTGACACGTTCTCGGCCGAGCCGATCTCGTCGAAGATGTGCAGCACTGCCTCGTTCGCGCCGCCGTGCAGGGGTCCCTTCAACGCGCCGATTGCACCGACCACGGCGGAGTAGAGGTCGCTGAGGGTCGAGGTGATGACACGGGCCGTGAACGTCGATGCGTTGAACGAGTGCTCGGCGTAGAGGATCATCGAGCGATTGAACGCATCCACGACGACCTCGTCGGCTTCTTCACCGAAGGTCAGCCAGAGGAAGTTCGCTGCATAGTCGAGGTCGTCGCGCGCATCGACCGGCTCGAGCCCGCGACGGCGCCGCTGACCGTAGGCCACGATCGCGGGCAGTTCCCCGAACAGACGGATGCTGCGCTCGAGGTTCTGCTGCGACGTGCCGACAGCATCCATGACGTTGAGGGTCCCGCGCGTCTCGCGGGCCCCGATGACGCTGACGGCCGTGCGCACCTCATCCATCGGGTGAGCGTCCAGCGGGATGAGGTCGATAGCGGCCTTGACGTCGGGCTGCAGCGCGCGGTTCTCGCGCTCCGTCTCGCGCAGGGTCGCAAGCTGCTCGTCTGTGGGCAGCTCCCCCGTCCACAGCAGGTGGGCGACGGCTTCACACGACTGGGTGGCAGCGAGTTCCTGCACCGGATAGCCGCGATAGAGCAGGCTGTTGGTATCGGGGTTGACCTTGCTGACACCGGTGTAGTCGACGACGACGCCAGCAAGCCCCTTCTTGATGTCGGTGTCGGTCATGCTCACTCCTTCGTGATGGGTGCTTCGACCGTGAAGTTGAAGATGCTCGTGTCGAAGTGGTTGTACTGCTCGTAGTCGATCAGGTCGTAGAGGTCTGAACGGTGCTGCATCTCCCCGAGCTTGTCGCGGAGGTGCCCCTTCGCATCCAGGTCGTCGAGTGCGCGCCCCGCCGAACCCATCGCGATCCGCAGCAGCGATACCGGCCAGATGACGATGTTGATGCCGGCGGAGCGCAGCTGCTCGGTTGAGAACAGCTCGCTCTTGCCGAACTCGGTCATGTTCGCGAGCACCGGAACATCCAGCGCCGCACGCATCTTCTCGAACTCGCCGAGATCACGCATCGCCTCGGGGAAGATCGCGTCGGCGCCGGCATCCACGAGCGCTTTGGCCCGGTCGATCGCGGCATCCAGCCCCTCGATGGCACGGATGTCGGTGCGAGCCATGATGAGAAAGTTCTCGTCACGGCGCGCATCGACGGCGGCACGGATGCGCTTGACTGCCGTGTCCCCATCGACGACGGCTTTCCCGTCGAGGTGACCGCACCGCTTGGGGTTGATCTGATCCTCGATGTGGGTGCCCGCCAGCCCCGCATCTTCGAGGGTCTGGATGGTGCGGGCTACGTTCATCGGCTCACCGAACCCCGTGTCGGCGTCGATGATGGCCGGAAGCTCGGTCATGCGCGCGATCTGCTGCCCGCGACCGGCGACCTCGGTCAGGGTTGTCAGGCCGATGTCGGGGAGCCCGAGGTCGGCAGCCAGCACCGCACCAGAGATGTAGACGCCCTCGAAACCTTTGCGCTCGATCAGGCGCGCCGACAGCGGGTTGAAGGCGCCCGGGAATCGCAGGAGCTCCCCCGAGGCAAGGCGCTCCCGAAACAGCCTGCGCTTCTCGGCCGCGGATGTCTGGCTATAGAGCATCAGAACAGACCCTTGGGGGCCGGAGCTGACGCGAGGATGCCGATCCGAGCGACAATATTGAGCTGCCCGACCTCGTCGGCCGAGAGTTCCGGGAGACGCTGGGCCAGGTCGAGGAACCGCTCGATCTCTTCGGGAGCGAGCACGGGCTCGGCGAGCAACCGGAACTTGCGAATGTAGTCCTCACGAGCGAACGGCCTCGCGCCCAACGGGTGAGCGTCGGCCACGGCGATCTCGTCCACGACCGTGGAACCGTCGGTCAGGACGATCTCCACACGCCCCCCGAAGGCCTTCTCGTCGGGGTCCTCGGAGTGATAGCGGCGCGTCCACTCGGCATCTTCGGCCGTGGTGATCTTGCGCCAGAGTTCCACGGTGTCGGGCCGCGCTGCGCGCTCGGGGAGATACGAGTCGACGTGATGCCAGGCGCCGTCCTGCAGCGCGACCGCGAAGATGTACGGGATCGAGTGGTCGAGGGTTTCGCGGGATGCCTGCGGGTCGTACTTCTGGGGGTCGTTCGCGCCCGAGCCGATCACGTAGTGCGTGTGGTGGCTCGTGTGTAGCACGATACTCGCGATGTTCGCGGGGTCGCGCAGCTCGGGGCGTTCGGTACCGAGCTTGCGGGCAAGGTCGATCCAGGCTTGCGCCTGGTACTCGGCAGAGTGCTCTTTCGTATAGGAGTCGAGGATCGCGCGCTTGGGCTCACCCGGCGCCGGAAGCGGCACGTCGTAAGCGGCATCCTTACCGTCGAGCATCCAGGCGATCACGCCGTCTTCACCCTCGTAGATCGGGCTGGGGCTCGTCTCGCCACGCATCGCCCGGTCGACGGCTTCGACTGCCATCTTGCCGGCGAACGCGGGGGCATGAGCTTTCCACGTCGAGATCTCGCCCTTGCGGGATTGGCGAGTGGCCGTTGTGGTGTGCAGAGCCTGGCCGACTGCCTGATAGATCGTCTCGACATCCAAGCCGAGCAGGGTGCCGATACCCGCGGCAGCGGAGGGGCCGAGGTGGGCGACGTGGTCGATCTTGTGCTTATGGAGGGAGATCGCGCGCACGAGGTCCATCTGGATCTCGTAACCGGTGGCGAGCCCTCGCACCAATGCTGCGCCGTCGGCGCCGACGTGCTGGGCCACGGCGAGGATCGGAGGGATGTTGTCTCCCGGGTGGGAGTATTCGGCGGCCAGGAACGTGTCGTGGTAGTCG
>NZ_JASBSF010000060.1 GCF_030149085.1 Microbacterium sp.
ACCTCGCAGCCCTCGACCGCGACATCGACACACCGACCGGTTGGGTGCTCCCGCTCACGACCGACGGGCACTGGGCGAGCCCCGTGTGGACGTTCCGCCGCGGCAGGCTCGTGCTCAGCCCCGGCACGAGCCCTCTCGGCCTGCGCCTGCCGTTGGACTCTGTGTCGTGGACGCCGCCAGAGCTGACGGCCGAGCCCTCGTATCTCGAAGAGGCGCCGCTCCGTGAGCCCGCGGTCCCCGACGTGTCGCTCCAGGGCGTCGCAACTACTGCGACCACCGCCATCGCGTTCGAGGCTCGGGACGGCCAGGTGCATGTCTTCCTGCCCCCGGTCGCGCACCTCGAGGACTATACCGACCTGCTGCACGTCCTCGAGCAGGCGGCGTCTGCCACCGGCATCCGTCTGGTGATCGAGGGCTACGCGCCGCCACCGGACACCCGCCTCGAGCAGCTCGTCGTGACCCCCGACCCCGGCGTCATCGAAGTGAATGTGCAGCCGGTGTCATCGTGGGCGCAGCAGCGCGAGCTGACCACGACGCTCTACGACCTCGCCCGGCGCAGCCGCCTGTCCACCGAGAAGTTCGACCTCGACGGCCTGCACACCGGCACCGGCGGTGGCAACCACATCACGATCGGCGGCATCCAGCCGATCGACTCGCCACTGCTGCGACGCCCCGACCTGCTGGCGAGCCTCATCACCTACTGGCAGCGGCATCCGAGCCTGTCCTATCTCTTCTCGGGTCGGTTCATCGGACCGACGAGCCAGGCTCCACGTTTTGACGAGGGTCGACCCGAGGCCGTGTACGAGATGGAGGTCGCGCTGCGGGAGCTGCGGCGGCTGGATGCCGAGGCTGCAGCATCCGGCGGCACCGCCCGCCCCTGGATCGTGGACCGGGCCCTCCGCCACCTGCTCACCGACATGACGGGCAACACCCACCGGGCCGAGTTCTGCATCGACAAGCTCTACAGCCCCGACTCCAGCCGCGGGCGGCTCGGGCTGCTGGAACTGCGAGGATTCGAGATGCCACCGCATCCCGAGCTCGCCCTCGTCCAGGCCCTTCTGGTGCGCAGCCTCATCGCCTGGTTCTGGGACACGCCCTACAACGAGCCGCTGGTGCGGTGGAGCACGCGGCTGCACGACGAGTTCCTCCTCCCCCACGGGACGCTGCTGGATATCGAGGGGGTGGTCGACGACCTGAATCGCGCCGGCATCCCGTTCGAGCAGTCGTGGCTTGACGCCTTCGCGGAGTTCCGTTTCCCGCGCGTCGGTCTGGCACGAATCGCTGCCCCCGGAGCCCGCATCGAACTCGAGCTTCGCCAGGCCATCGAGCCGTGGCACGTACTCGGCGAGGAGGCCACCGGATCGGGAACCGCCCGCTATGTGGACTCATCGGTCGAGCGCGTTCAGGTCACGGTGCGCGGCGTTGACGAGCGCCGACACCTCGTGACGTGCAATGGTGTACCTGTGCCTCTCACATCGACCGGCACGCTCGGCGAGTTCTACGCGGGCGTGCGTTATCGCGCCTGGCAGCCGTGGTCGGCGTTGCATCCCTCGATCGAGGTGCACTCTCCGCTGACCTTCGACGTGATCGACACCCGCGCCGAAGCGAGCCTCGGCGGCGCCACCTACCACGTCGTGCACCCGGGCGGACGCGCCTACGAGCACCCGCCCGTGAATGCGTTCGAGGCCGAAGCACGACGTGCGAGCCGCTTTGAGGCCCACGGACACACGCCCGGCCGCGTCGACGTCGGAGCCCTCCGCGAGCGCGGCCGCCGCGCGGCATCCGCTGACTACCCGCACACCCTCGACCTGCGCAGGATCGCCCCGGCGTGAGCGTCCTCCGCGACTATGCCGCCGCGGTCACCCAACCCACGCTGCCCTTCGCTTCACCCCGGGGATCGTCGGCGCGCTTCGACGAGGTCATTGCGCCCGACGGCACGTTGCGGCCCGCATGGCGCGCGATGGCGCCCGGAGCCCTGACTCTCACGATCGATGACCTGTCCAGGTTGAATCGCGAGGTCAAAGGGCTCCTGGCCGACGAGGGAGTGACCTACAACCCGGCCGACTCCGACCCCGAGCCGTGGCGGCTGGACCCGGTTCCGCTCGTGCTCGACGGCGCCGAGTGGGCGAAGCTCGATGTCGGGCTGGCCCAGCGCGCCGAGCTCCTGAACGCCCTGCTCGTGGACGTGTACGGCGAACGACGGATGCTGCGCGAAGGCATCCTGCCTGCTGCGACAGTGCTGGGGCACGCCGGCTACATCCGGGCCGTCGCCGGGACGGGATCCACCGATCCTCACCCCCTGCTGTTCAGCGCCACCGATCTCGGGCGGGACGGCGAGGGCGAGTGGCGGGTCATCTCCGATCGCGTCCAGGCACCCTCGGGGCTCGGGTACGCGATGGAGAACCGCCGGATCGTGTCGCAGGTCGTTCCCGAGCTGTTTCACGGCGCCGCCCTTCACCGCATCGAGCCGTACTTCGATGCCCTGCGCGAAGCACTCATCGCGGCCGCTCCGGATGCCCGGCCCGATGCCCGCGTCGTCGTCCTTACACCCGGCGCGCTATCGGAAACCGCCTACGATCAGGCATTCCTCGCTGGCATGCTCGGGTTCCCACTCGTGCAGGGGGCAGACCTGGTGGTGCGCGACGGCAAGGTCTGGATGAAGCCCGCGGGCTGGCCCGAAGTGGCACCACGCGAGCGCGTCGATGTCATCCTGCGCCGCGTCGACGCCGAGTGGTGCGACCCCCTCGAGCTGCGGGGAAACTCGCAGCTCGGTGTGGCCGGACTGACCGAGGCGGTTCGCCGCGGCGGCGTGCGGCTCGTGAACGGCCTGGGCGCCGGCGTACTTGAGAACCCCGCACTGCTCCCCTTCCTTCCCGCCCTCTGCGAGCGCCTCCTCGGCGAACAGTTGCGCCTGGCGTCGACGCCGACGTGGTGGTGCGGCGATCCTGACGCGCTGGACCAGGTAGCGCCCCGCCTGCTGGGAGCAGATCCGACCCTTGTCGTTCGGGCCATCGACGGGCTTCGGACGCCGCTGGAAGCATCCGACCCCGCCCGGCTCGTCGAACGCATCAGACAGAGCCCCCACCGTTTCGCGGCGCAGGAGTTGCTTCCTCTCTCGCAGGTACCGACCTGGCGCGCGCCCGGGTATGTCGACGCGAGGCCGGTGGTGTTGCGAACATTCACGCTCCGGCACCAGTCGACCTATCGACCCCTCATCGGCGGGCTTGCCACCGCCGTCGCGGACGGCACGCTCCCCACGGCATCGAAGGACGTCTGGGTCCTGAAGGCCGACCCGTCAGACCTCGACCAAGGGCTCCCGGATGCGACAACCGTTGCCGTCGTCCAGTCGGTGCCCGAGGTGGCCCCGCGCGCACTCGATGATCTGTTCTGGTCGGGCCGCTACGCCGAGCGCGCCGAAGATCTGCTGCGGCTCGTGCTCGCGATCCGCTCGGATGCCGACCAACTCACCGCACCGGGATTGACCGCGACGCAGAGCACGCAGGTGCTCGTGGGCGCCACCCAGCGCCTGTGCGGCACGCGGTGGCTCGACCTCGACGACGAGTTCCGGTCGGTGCTGCTCGACGGCACGCGCCCCGGCTCGGTGGCGCATTCGCTCGCGCGCCTGCGCACAACCCTCGAGGGAGTGCGTGACCAGCTTTCTGCCGACACGTGGCGGGTGTTCGCCGCCACCGATCGCGCAGGTTCCGCCCTGCGGATCACTCCGCACGCCCACGGCATCGGCGAGGCGGCGGGGCAGATGCTCACGGCGCTTCTGGCGCTGCAGGGCACCTCGGCCAACATGATCCGTGATGCCGGCTGGCACATGATCGAGGCCGGGCGAGCCATCGAACGGGCGCTGCAGCTGGGCATCCTGCTTCGCGCGACGATGGTCGACCGCCTCGTCGGCGAGGTCGAACAGGAAGTGCTCGAAGCTGTGCTGCGCGCGAGCGAAAGCGTCGTCACCCACCGCCGCCGGTACCGCGGCGGGCTTTACGCGAGCGGCGTGATCGATCTGCTGGTGCGAGACCCCGAGAACCCCCGGTCGCTGCGGTTCGCCGTGGCACGCATCCGCGAGCACCTCGCCGCCCAGCCGCTGTCGAGCGGGTCGACCCGCCCCGAGCGACTGCTCGATCAGCTCGAGGCGCAGCTCGCGGAGGTGCAGGTCGCCGACCTCTCTATGGCTGTCGATGATCGGCGGTCGATGCTGCACGACACCCTCACGGATGCCGACGCGCAGCTGCGCGAGATCGCGCGGGCCATCGAGGCACTGCACTTCTCTGCCGGCCCGCCGCTGCAGACCTATGCGTCGCTGTCGCTGACCGAGCTCACAGGGGCACTCTCGTGAGGAGCGACGCATGAAGTACGCGGTGTCGCACCGGACGATCTACGAATACAGCGACGATGTGCGCAACAGCCTGGGGCTCGCGCACGTGGCCCCGCGACCGGTGGTGTGGCAGCAGATCGCTTCGCACACCGTCACGATCGAGCCGGGGCCGAACGACGTCAGCCACGAGCGCGACGCCTTCGGCAATGTCGTGACGTACTTCCACGTCACCTCCCCCCACACCCGTCTGGTCGTCGACGCTCGCACCGACGTCACCGTCGAGGCGCCCCGCTACGACGGTGCGGCGCTGGAGCTGCCGTGGGAGCTGGCACGTCCGCTGCAGCATCCTGACACCCCCGGCGCATGGTCCGCGGCGGAGTTCGCCGTCGCCTCCCCCAAGGCAGAGCACGTCGCCGACGCCCACGCGTATGCCGCGGCATCCTTGACGCCGGGGCGGCCGATCGGCGAGGCCGCCACCGACCTCATGCACCGCATCAAGGCCGACTTCGACTACGACAAGACGGCGACGACCGTCACCAGCTCGGTCGCCGAAGTGTTCCGGACGCGCGCGGGAGTCTGTCAGGACTTCGCGCACCTCGCCCTCGCGTGCCTGCGCAGTCACGGAATTGCGGCGCGCTACGTCAGCGGGTACCTTGCCACCCAGCCGCCGCCCGGTCGGGAGCGGATCGTCGGCGCGGACGCCTCGCACGCGTGGCTCGCGGTTTGGCTGCCGGGATCGGACGAGTGGCTCGCGATCGACCCGACCAACGACCAGTGGGCGAACGACCGCTACGTCACCGTCGCGTGGGGCCGAGACTACGGCGATGTCTCCCCCGTCAAGGGCATCATCTTCACCACAGCGAAGCGTTCGACCCTGCGCGTCTCGGTCGACGTCGCCCCCGTCTCGGCATCCGCCCCGGCATCCTGAGTTCCCCCGCCCCGCCCGCCCCGCCCGACTGCCCATGCCGTGTCGCAACGGCGCAGACTGTGCGCGACACCCCGGCATCCAGCCCCCTCCGCCCG
>NZ_JASBSF010000067.1 GCF_030149085.1 Microbacterium sp.
CGGCGCCTGACACAGGCTGCGGAATCGAGGGTGAGTATCAGCCCTTGGCGGCAGCCTTCATCGCCTTCTTGTGCTCTCGCACCTTCGCAAGGGACTCGGGGCTGGTGATGTCAGCGACGCTGCGGAAGGACCCTTCTTCGCCGTAGGGAGCGGAGGCCTCGCGCCATCCGTCCCCGTCGTACCCGTACTGCTTTCCCAGCAGGGCGAGGAAGATCTTCGCCTTCTGCTCCCCGAACCCGGGCAGCTTCTTCAGTCGTCTCAACACCTCGGCGCCATCGGGTTCGCCCCGCGTCCATATCTCGGCGGCATCGTCATCCCAGTCGGTCGCGACCGCCTCACACAGCGCCTGCACCCTGCCCGCCATCGATCCCGGAAACCGGTGCACGGCCGGGGTCTGGCGGAACACCTCGACGAATGCTTCGGGGGCGTACGCCGCCAGGGCGGATGCGGAGAGCTCTCCCGTTCGTTCCCTGATCTTCTTCGGGCCTGTGAAGGCGGTCTCCATCGCGATCTGCTGATCAAGCAGCATCCCGATCAGCAGTGCCAGCGGATCGTCGGTCAGCAGTTGGTCGGCGTCGGCATCGCCGGTGATGTGGAGCGTCATGCACCCAGTCTGACATCGAGGCCTAGTGGACTTGGCGAGCGGTAAAGGTCGTGAGCCACGGGGCGATGCCGGTAGGTGTTGCGGCGTTCAAGGTCGTGCCTACTCGAAGGTACTGTACTTCTGGTACAGTACCCATATGACAACAAATCAAACTTCCGTCAACGCACGCCGACTTCTACTGCCCTATGCGCTGATCCTGTTTATTGCGATGGCGGGCGTGCAAACGGTGATCGCTCTGACCGGCGGTCAGATCGGGCTCCTCGCTGGCCTCCTTACCGCCGCAGTCGCGCTTGGGATCGTCGTCTGGCTGTGGTCCAACCGCCGCGAACTTCGACGGGTGCGCTTCGGGCAAGTCGTCGCGCACGCGGTCGCTTTCGTCGTCATCACGTCATCCTTCAATCTGCACGCAGCCATCCGCAGTGTCGCCCTGGCTGGTGAGGCTGATGGCTTCCAGCTCGCAGCCCATGACCTGCTCGCTACGCCGTGGTTCGGAGCAACGCTTGTGATGAGCTCAGTGTGGGGGCTGGGGCTGCTCATTCACCTGATTGGGGCCATTCTGGGCCGCGGCTGGGAAGATTGAGGTGTGAACATGGCGCACCCCGATGAGAATGAAGAGTGGGTGACAAGCCGAATCGAGTCATGGGTGGAGACCTATAAGAAGGCCATGCTTGCCCCGATCCTTCTGCGACTGACGTCCATTCATCAACCGGTCACCGTCAATGACCTCACCACTCATCTCGCCGCCGCTTCCGGCTGGCACGTGACTGAGAGGGGCCTGTATCGCACGGTGAAACGCCTCGAGGACTCCGGGCTCCTCGTGAGCAAGGCTGTCGACGCCCCTCGCACCGGGGCCAAGCGAAAGGAGCTCTCTCTGTCCCCGCTCGGCGGCCACTTCCTGTCCGGCATCAGCGCCAACATCGTGGAGCTCCCCAGGGACGCGACGTCAGCAGACTGAACGCCGCCACGAGCGGCTCGAGGACTCATCCGCCCGCGAGCCCCTCAAGCAGGCGGTGGTCGCACGCGGTCGTCGCGATTGCCAATGGTTATCGCACACGCTGGTCAAGCAGCATCCCGATCAGGAGGGCCAGCGGGTCATCCGACAGCAGACGGTCAGCAGCCTCGTCGCCGGTGATGTGCAACTCCATGTCATCAGTGTTCCACGCAGCTCCCTCCTTCAGCCCAGTTGTCCTCCTTTCAGCCGACTTGTCCTCCTTTCAGCCGACTTGTCCTTCCTTGAGTCGAGTTGTCCTTAGTTGCTCGATGTGGGTGAAGGACAACTCGCGCGGAGGAAGGACAACTCGCGCGGGTGAAGGACAACTCGGCTGGGATTGGGGCTCGCGCGGATGGTGGAGGATGGAGGAATGGCCGAGTCCGCGTTCGAGAAGCTGGTCGAGCACGCCCGATCCGAGCATGTCGTCGTTGTCGGAGCAGGGCTCGCCGGACTGGTCGCCGCGTTCGAGTGCGCGAAGGTCGGCCTCCGAGTGACCGTGGTCGAGGCATCCGAGCGGCTCGGCGGCGCCATCGCACACGCCGAGGTGGCAGGTGTCATGGTCGATCTCGGTGCCACGGGGTGGGCAACCCGAAACGGTGCCGTCGATGCGCTTGTGACGGAACTGGGTCTCGCCGACGAGGCGATCGAGCCAGCCACGTCGGATGTCTGGGTCGCCGTCTCCGGCGCAGTGCTGCCCTACCCGGCGCAGAACGTTGCCGGCATCCCCGCGAACCCGTGGGATCCCGTGGTGCGCAAGGTCATCGGCTGGGCCGGTACGTGGCGGGCGTACCTCGACCGGTTGCGGCCCCCGCTGACAATCGGGCAGGAACGCAATCTCGGCGCCCTCGTACGCCGTCGCATGGGTGCGCAGATCCACAACCGGCTCGTCGCACCGTTGACCAGGGGCCGCTACGGCCTGCCCCCGGACGCGGTCGATGTCAGCCTCATCGCACCGGGTCTGGGCTCGGCATTGACACGAACCGGCTCGCTTGCGGCGGCGGCGGGCGAATTGATCGCGGTCGCAGGCGATCAGGCCGCGGCGCCGCCCATTCGGGGTCTGGCGGGCGGACTGACACGCCTCGTCGACGCTCTGGTCGCTCGGCTCGGCGACTACGGGGTGTCTGTCGTCACCGCCGCGCGGGTATCCCAGCTGACTGCCCAGGGCGACTCGTGGACCGTGACAGCGCAGACAGTCGACGGTACGCAGGATCTGCCAGCGGATGCCGTCATCGTCGCTACGGGAGCCGCTGACGCCGCCCGCCTGGTGCCGTTCTCGGTTCCGGCTCTTCTGGAGCGCGAACTCGTCCAGGAGGTGATCACCCTCGTGGCTTCGGCACCGGCACCCGCAGAACCTCACACCACCGTTTTCACCGCGAACCCCGCGACTGAACCCGTTGTCGCATCGGATGAGACGCAGCGGTGGGCGAATAGTGTTCCCGGAGTGCGCGTGGCCCGCCTCACCTACGGTGACCTGGACACCGCCGCCCCCACTTCAGAACTGAGCGACGAGGATGTCTTCCTCAAGGCTGCGCGGGACGCCGAAGCTCTCCTCGGGCTCCCCGCCGACGCAATTGTCGAGGCCCGCCGGGATCGGTGGGTGCAGCCGCCGAGCGCGCTCATGCGTGGCCGCGATGAGGCCGCCGAGACGCTGCGCGCGCGCGTACGGGCGGTGCGCGGTATCGGGCTCGTGGGGGCGTGGGTGGCGGGTCCAGGCCTCGCGCGCGTCACCGCGCACGCGCGTGAAGAGGCTGAGCGGCTCCGTGTCAACCTCCTGTGGGGGACGCATGCCGATGGCGTTACGCTGGGTGAGGACCACCCGCTCGACAAGCGTGAGGAGACCCCATGAGGGGCAAAGCAGGACTCGTCGTCGGACTCGCCGTGGGCTACGTGCTCGGGTCGCGTGCCGGTCGGCAGAGATACGAGCAGATCAAGTCCCAGGCTCTGAAGGTCTGGAACATGGAGCCCGTGCAGAAGCAGGTGGGCAAAGCGAAGGACTTCGCGAAGTCCAGCGCGATGGCGCTGCCGAGCACCCTGTGGGATTCGGCTGTGAAGGTGACGAAGGCCGCGACCTCGAAGGGCACGGCGGGGGAACGTCTCGACGCTGCCGTGAAGGCGGGCAAGGAATCGGTGGATGCCGTCAGTAGTGCCGCCGACACCTCGGCCGAGGCTGTCAAACAGGCTGCCGATGAGGCGATCGACGACATCGCCAAGGCCGCCGGCAAGGAGTGACATGAGCGCCCCTCGAGAATTCCGCGATCGGGCGAACGACTCTCTTCTGACGCTCCTCGGTGAGGTTCCGGAGCTCATCCGCAACCTCATCGTCGCCGAGGTCGACGCTGCCAAATCCTGGGCCCGCCAGGCAGGCAAGGATGCCGGAATCGGCGTGGTTCTGTTCCTCGTCGCACTGTTCGTCTTGTTCTGGTCGCTTCCCGTGTTCGGCACTTTTCTCATCGCCGGACTTTCGTCGTGGTGGCCGGTGTGGTTGTCGGCGCTGGTCGTCTTCGCGGCCCTGCTTGTCGTGACTATCGTTTTCGCGCTGCTGGGCGTGCTCAGATTCCGCAAGCTCACCCGCAGGCGTAACCCTGCCCAGGCCGTCGCCCAAGACATCAAGGAGATCCGCGATGAGCTCTGAGTCCGGTGTCCCCCGCACTGCAGTAGACCTGTCTCTCACCGACCCGGTCGAGAAGGCTCGGGCGGAGCTGAAGGCAGCGCTCGCTGCCATTGAAGACAAGACCAACGTGCCGCGACAGGTCTCGAAGGCGACCGACAGCGCCGTGGCCAAGCTGCGTCGCTTTTCGCGCGAGCACCCCGTGGCAACCGTCACCATCGCGGTTGTGAAGGCGGCGGCTGTGGGCGCTCTGGTGTGGTGGGGCGTCAACTCCTACGTCAACAAGTAGCGCCGCAGCAACCACGAGGTGACCATCTCGTGACCTTCTACCCGCGACACGACGCGAGTCAGGGGGTTATGCTCGGACAACAGGCAGCGCAATGATGCGGAAGCTGCCGACGACGTGGATATTCCCGCACCGTGACCCCCGGTGCCATGTCGTTCGGCTGCTCGAACGTCGGGCGGTCGATTCCGCATCGATGAGTCGATCATGAACCGAGTAGCGTCAGATACCGCCGCCAAGCCACTGGCCGGGTGGCGCGTTCTGGTCCCCCGAGGCGGCCCGTGGGGAGACTCCGTCGCCGCGACCCTGCGCCGTCAGGGCGCCGTTCCCGTGATCGCCCCGTTGATCAATTTCGCGCCCACGACCGATCACACCGAGCTCGAGTCAGCTCTGGCCGCGCTGGCGGCGGGAGACTTCGACTGGGTGACGCTCACGAGCGCGACCACCGTCGATGTCCTCTATGCCTACCGCGCCGTGATCCCGCCGCAGACGAAGGTCGCCGCCGTCGGCGAAACGACCGCCGCCGCGCTCCAAGCTGTCGGATATCGCGTGGATCTCGTGCCCGACCTCGACAACTCGGCAGCGGGCTTGGCTGAGCAGCTGATCGGCCTCGAGCCGGAGCCGCGCGACATCCTGACCCTGCGGAGCGAGACGGCCAAGCCCGTTCTGACCGGAATGCTCACGGAAGCCGGCCATCGCGTGCGGAGCGTGGTCGCCTACCGCACGGTCGGGGTTCCGGTGACCGAGCGCATCGCGAACGACGTGCGCAGCGGTCGGATCAACGCCATTCTGGTCACGAGCGGTTCGGTGGCCGAGCAGGTCCGTGAGCAGTTCCCGCAGATTCCGCCCTCGACCGTGCTGGCGGCGATTGGTCCGCGAACGGCAACTGATGCACAGGCGGCGGGCCTGACTGTCGATGGTGTTGCCGATCGCCAGACCGTCGACGCTCTCATCGAGGTCGTTGCACGCTTTCCGCTGCTTTACGCCACTGACGAAGCGGCGCCCTGACCGGAGCTGCGCTGGATAAGTGCACTCGACCGGATGCCGAGGCCGAGCTCGTCGGCTTCGTGCAGTTGATCGAGAGTGTCGACGTCCCGACGTGCGCTCCAGACCGCGGGGTGTCCTGAGCCGGTGTCGATCTCACGGGCAAGGTCGACGAACCCTGCTGCGAAGTGCCGCGCGAAGGAGTTCTCCCCGAACGCCGGAATGAGCTCGCCAGCGACCGTCCGCGTGAGGAGGGTCGTCCCGGTCCCCTCCGCGTCCGGCAGCGCCGCCATCTCGTGCCGTCCCGCCGCCGCGAGAGCCACCGCGAGATCCGCGGCGCGAAGCGCGGGAAGGTCGCCGAGCATTGCCGCTCGCGGCGCTGCAGCTTCCGTCATCGCAAGCCCTGCCAGCACCGCGTCGTTCAAGCCGGTTCCGGGGTCAGCGACGACGAGGCAGGCATCCGAGATCTCACGCGCGATCTCGGCATCCGCGGTCACGACCACCACCTGCGCGACGGCCGGGCACGCCTGCGCTGCGGCTATCGTGTCGAGCCCGATCGCGCGCGCCAGTGCCGCCCGATCCACGCCCGGCACGTCGAGGCGGCTCTTTCCCGCGCCGCCGCGCACCGGGATGACGAGCGTCCAGCCGCTCACGGATCCAGACGTTCGCGCAGGCGGGGGAGGATGTCGCGGCTGTAGCGTTCCATGAACTCCGCCTGGTCGTGCCCGGGGTCATGGAACACGAGGTGACGGAAGCCGCGCTCGGCGACCTCGACGATGCGGTCGACGTGCTCGTCGGGGTCGGACGAGACGATGAACCGTTTCGCGACACGCTCGATCGGCAGTTCCGCGGCCCGTCGCTGCATCTCGATGGGGTCGTGGATGCCGACCTTTTCGTCGGGGCTGAGCGCGAGCGGTGCCCAGAACCGGGTGCGCTCGAGGGCTTCGGCGCGATCGGGATGGTACGAGACCTTCACCTCGATGAGCGTGTCGATGTCATCGCGCGTGCGTCCCGACTTCTCCAGTCCCTCATCCAGAGCCGGAAGGAGCGTGTCGGTGTACAGCGCCGGGTCCTTACCGCTGGTCGTGATGAAACCGTCAGCGACGCGACCCGCCAGACGGGTAGCGGCGGGACCCGCCGCACCGATGTAGACGGGCACGGGGGTGTCGGGACGGTCGTAGATCGTCGCATCCCGAACCTGCCAGAACTCGCCGTCGAAACTGACGCGCTCGCCGGTCCACAGCTTGTCCAGGAGCGTCAGCGACTCCTTCAGGCGACGGAAACGCTCCGGTGGCTCGGGCCATGGGATGCCGAGGGTCACCTCGTTGAGGGATTCGCCGGTGCCGACACCCAGGATGATGCGCCCCGGGTACATGACGCCGAGGGTCGCGAAAGCCTGCGCGACCACGCCCGGGTGGTACCGGAAGGTGGGGGTGAGGACCGAGGTGCCGAGGAGGATCCGGGATGTGCGCGCACCGACGGCACCCAGCCACGGGATGGCCGCGGGCGCATGGCCGCCCTCGTGCATCCACGGCTGGAGGTGATCGGAGACGAACACCGAGTCGAACCCGGCGTGTTCGGCATCCACCGCGAAGTCGGCGAGCTCGTTTGGGCCGAACTGCTCGGCTGATGCCTTGTATCCCAGGCGCAGGGGAATGGTCATGGCGTGGTGCTCCTTTCGGTAGCGGGTTCAGTGAGGAATTCGCTGCCGTCGGCCCCGCGGAGCTGGTCGCGGAACTGCGTCACGGTGCCCGGCCACAGCAAGGTGAGGCGCCCGGACCGTTCGTCGACGTACCAGTTGCGGCATCCTCCGGACACCCAGGCGGTGTCGCGCGAGCGTCGCACGATCATGCGGGTGTACTCCTGCTCGACGGCGGGGTCGGGGCGCAGGGTTGCCGTTGCCGGGGTCGTGGCGATCGTCCGCGCGGCGTACGCTGCCTGCTCTTCCAGCATGAGGATCGATGAGTTGTGACCGAGGGACGCGTTGGGTCCGTTGAGGATGAACAGGTTCGGGAATCCGCTCACGACTGTCGAGAGCGCTGATGACATGCCGCTTGCCCAGTGCTCGTCGAGGGAGATCCCGTCTTCACCCGTGACCAGCTCGGCGTAAGGCTGACGCGTCGCGCTGAACCCGGTAGCAAGAACGACGGCATCCACGGTATGGCGCCGTCCGCTCGCGGCGACGAGGGTACCGCCATCCGCCCGCGCCAGCGCCGAAGGCTCGAGGGTGACGGCATCCGAGGCAACGGCGGGATAGAAGTCGTCGGAGAGCAGCACCCGCTTGCATCCGAACGCGTAGTCGGGGGTGAGCCATGCGCGCAGCGTCGGGTCGGATACCTGCGCGTGCAGATGCGCCTGGGCCTGGTCGGATGCCGCGGCAGCCGCGGCGGCATCCCCCGCGCGCGAGGCATGGCGGGCCTCACCCTCGAGGAAGAGCTCGTCGCGCAGGGCGGCGAGCAGCTCGGGCTGGGCCGCGAACCGCTCGCGTTCGGCATCCGTGTAGGTCCTGCCGCCGCGGGGGAGGATCCAGGGTGCAGAACGCTGGAACAGCGTCACCTCAGCGCCCCGGCGTACGAGCTCCGGGACGAGCTGGACGCCGCTCGCGCCCGTGCCGACGACCGCGATGCGTTGGCCCTCGAGGTCGAGCTCGGGGTCCCAGCGCGCGGAGTGCACGACAGGTCCGGGAAAGGCTGCCAGGCCGTGCACTTCCGGCAGGGACGGTTCCGTGAGCCGACCGCACGCGAGGAGGAGCATCCGTGCCCGGATGGGTCCGACCGTCGTGCCGAGGTTCCAGCCGTCGTCGTCCCAGCGGGCCTCGAGCAGGGCCGTGTTGAACCGGATGCGGCGCTCGATCCCGGTCGTGCCCGCGACCCGTCGGAGGTAGGCCTGGATCTCGGCTCCCGGTGCGAACTCTCGCGACCAGTGGGGCCACGGGTGACGCGCCAGAGCGTAAAGGTGGGCTGGCACATCGCACGCGACGCCCGGGTAGGTGTTCTCGCGCCAGGTGCCGCCGACGTCGCCTGCCCGCTCGAGGATCACGACGTCGGTGATTCCGGCAGCTTCGAGTTCCATGGCGGCGGCCAGCCCCGCGAAGCCCGCGCCGACGATCACGACTTCGTGTTCGGGTCTCATCGCAGCTCCCGTGTTCGGTCGCCGGCGATATCGTGCGGGCGCGATATCGGGCGGGCATCCCGGTAATCGGTCGTGCGCTGCCGGAGGGGCCGCA
>NZ_JASBSF010000079.1 GCF_030149085.1 Microbacterium sp.
CGACGATGTAGCGCTCGCGCAGCCATTCCGGGTCGATCGCCGTGCTTCTGCGACCGCGGCGCGTCTCCACTCCCTCGGCCGCGAGCACGCGACCGACCGTCTGACGGGCGACACCGTGGTCGAACGCGATCTCGCCGACCGAGCGCCCTGAGGAGTATGCCGCGACCGCGCGCACCGAGTTCACCGCAGCTCGGGCGGGTCGGGCTTGCGGCCATCGTCCTTCGTACGGGCTGGCGAGCTCGTCTGAGACCCCGACGACCTCCAGCTCCGGCACCCACGAGACGGGCTCGTCGACGCCTTGCAGCCTCAGGAAGTCAGCGCCAGCCGTGTCGAGTGCCGCCGCGACGGCAGCCGGCATACTGGCTCGAAGTTCCCGTACCGCCGCGTAAGGAGGGAACCCGAGCTCGTCGGCGAACGGTGCCCGCGCCAGCCTGTTGCCGCTGAGCAGCACGTAGAGGTGTGCTCGAGCGACCTGCCAACGGCGAACCCCACCCGGCAGCACATTCTTGCTCCGGCAGATCTCGCGCCACTCGTCACGAGGCAGAATGCCGGAGTAGTCGATCGTCCGGCGGCGTGCGAAGTCGATCGGCGTCGGAGTTTCGTCGAGGAACGCAGCGAGCCGTGCGATCGCGCGGATCGTGTCGGCCTCGGGCGCATTGCGGCCAAGGGAGCGCATGACGTGGCTGACCTGACGTCCCTTGGCCTCCTGATCGAGGAGCTTGATCGCTGAACCGTGAGTGAGTCGTGTCCCAACGAAGACCACCGCCGCCGCCAAAGCGCCGCCGGCGATCTCAGCGTCGAGCCGCCGTGGTGCGAGCCGGGCGGTCCATTCCGGCCAGAGAACCGCTGGGAGCTTCGCCGCGCGAACTTCCGGGTCGGTCAGCCACACCTTCACGGCTTGAAGGGTCGCGGTCGGGCGTCTCGTTCGTCCGAGCGCACGACTCACGTGGTCGCGCAGGGATGGGGAGTAGTGGTCGAGTGCCGTGTGGATGCTGACGCGTCCGCGCAGCAGGTCGGTGATTCGTTCGCCGGCCTGCAGCGCCTCGAAGGCGATGGTGTTGCCGAGCGCAACCTCTCGGGCGGTATTTGGCCGCAGATCTACCTTTCCGGTACGTCGGTGGGACGTGATCGGGCTCGCGTCAGCCTGGCCTTCCGGCATCCACTCGAATCGCTCTCCGTCGACGAGCGCCTGTCGTCCCGCCCGAGACAGCAGCAGCGTGTCGGACAGGACCTGGATCGTGCTCGGTCGGCCGTCTTCGTAGATGCCGAACTCGCCGATGCCAGTGGCGACGACCCTCAAGATCAGTCGTTGCGCTTCGCGCGTCTCGGAGTGCGTCGCCACGAACACTTCGCTCGAGGTCAGGTCCGCACCGCAACGCGCCCGCAACACGGTCGATTCGGTTGCTGGTCGGTTGTGGCAGCGTCCCGGCTCCGGGACAAGCGTGAGGGGATGTCCGATGAGCCGCGGAGGCTGGCCGCAGCCCGGGCACGCGTCGACGAGCAGACGCTTGTGGCGGAGGCAGGCGAACCCGAATGGGAACTGCCACGACAGGCGCCATCGACCCCCGGAGTCGGCGAGGCACTCCGGGCAATAGCGGGCGGCTACTCCCGTGGCCGGGCAGGACGCGCTGATGCGTCCCTGAGGTGTGAGGCGGATGGCGTTCGCGGCGAACGTGGTGCGGGTCATGGCACGGAACTCGTCGCCCGACCGCCCGGTCGTCAGCTCGAGGTTGCGGAGCTGCTGGGGCTCGAGCGCGGTGGACCAGGTCCGTGAAGATTGAGATCCCGCGCCAGGCACACCCTCGCTGTCGCTGAGCCCCAGCGCTCGAGCCATCTCGCCGACAGTGGCCCCGTAGCTGTGGGCCATGAACTCGACCCACGAGTCGAAAGGTTCATCCGGGAGCGGCATAGCCACGTGCAGCAGGCGTCGAAGGCTCATGCGACGGACCGAGGCTTGCTCCGCTTGGCGGCGGCAAGCTTCTTCTCCTCGAGCTCCATCGCAACGACCTCCCGTGCATCCTCCGCCGCCACGTCGATGTCGATCTCGTCCAGCACCGCCCGGGTCAGTTCCTCAGTGCCGTCACGCATGGCGTGCACGGCACCGAGAGTGATCAGCTTGAAGAGCGACCCGATCATCCCTGTTGAGCGTTCGTAGAGGTAGTCCGCTTGCTCACGGAGCATGTGCGGTCGCGCGTTGGCCAGCACAAGGCGCGCGTCGATCGCGCCCAGCAGTGTCATCCAGGTCTTTCGGTGCTCACCGACCGGGTGCGCGAATGGAGGAAGAGTCAGACGTGTCCAACGCCTCGCGATCTGCGACATCGCGAGCTTCTTGTCGGTCTTGCTTTCGCTGAGCAGCCCAGTGCTGGCCATGTTGACGCCGGTGAAGAGGAAGGTCGCCGGGTACTCGTTCGCGAGCCATTTCAGCTCGTTGGCCAGCGCGACTCCCTCGTCGGTGTGGATCTTCAAAAAGTGCACGTCGTCGACGATGATCAGCCGCGTACCATGACGACGGACCGACTCAGCAGCCAGAGTGGCCAGGTTGCGGTTCCGCAGATAGCGGGTCTGCGCGGCGTCGGAGGAGGGGTGGTTGTAGAAGTTCAGGATGGCCTCGTTGAGGGCGCGCGTGGTCGTATTGCCCTTGAACGCGACGTGGCAAACGGGGATGTGCAGCGTCTGCCCTTCGTCGAAGTCCTTCCCGTGTCGCAAGATCTGCCGGCGGTGAAACGCTCGTCCGAACGCGTCGACCGCCGTGGTTTTCCCCAGTCCGGGCGGCGAGTCGATGATCGCCGCGCCCTTGACCCGTGACGGGCCCTGCTGGTTGGCATCGAGGAGATCCCACAGCCGAACGTTGAGCCGTTTCACCTGCGGTGTCGTCACAAGGAAGTTCGCGTGGTACCGCTCGCGGTGGTAGTCGTAGGCGACACGTTCGTCTTCGCTGAGCTTCTCGATCTGCTTGGCGGACAGGCTCTGCGGCTTCTCCAGGGCGGGATCTTCTGCAAAGTGCCGCCAACCTTCCCAACGCGAGAGGAGCTCGTCGCGCTCCAGAGGCAGGATCACAGGTCCTCCAGCAGATCGAAGTCATCGAGGTCTTCGCCGACGAGCTCCTGCGCGCTCAGCGCAAGCGGATCGTGCTTCTCGCTCACCGGAGGCGGCGTCACCGACACCAATCCCAGCTCCTCGCTCAGGTCCGGTCCCGCCATCTGTTTCGCGATCTGCTTGGCGATGTGCGGGAAGAACGGGCTGTCCGGGCCGTCCGCCGTCTCGGCAAGCTGGGCGGCAAGTCGCGCGCTGATGCGCTTCTCGGCGGGCGTGCTCGCACGGCCAGCACCCCATCGTTCGAGGAGTTCGCCGAGCGCTTCGGACACATTGACCCCGTTGCGGCGGTCGAGCGCGATGCCCTTCGCGTACTCGAGAGCGTCGAAGCTGAACGGCACGGGGACTTTCGGGGCGTGCTCCCAACGGAGCACATGCCAGGAGTTGTCGTCGGGGTCGTTGAAGTAGATCTGCGAGAAGTCGTCGGGATTCACCGAGAACTGCCACTTCCGCTTGCCCTTCGCCATCGCCCGCGACCGGTCGTAGTACTTCCCCACGATCTCGCCGTTGTAGCGGAGCGTGCCGACCTCGACGCCGTAGTGGTTGAACTTGCGCTTCACGACGGGGAGCATCTCGAGCAGCAGGTCCGGGTTCGACGGGACACGGATGCGGCCGGCAACCGCGATGCCCTGCTCGAATTTCTGCGCCGGGCTCATCTTCGCTGCGGGCAGCTGGGAGTCGACAAGTCCGCCATGCGGGCGGAGGTGATAGACCGTGGCGATCCACTCGCGAATGATCTGCTCAAGTTGCGGGATCGTGTAAACAGCTTCGCTCTCCGGCGCCTCGCCGCGGGACGCGATGTCTTTGCCCTTGTATCCGGGCAGTTCCTGAAGCATCTCGTCGATGGTCCGGAACCAACGCTCGACCCACGCCTTGTCGGTGCCGGTGTAGACATGTGCGGGCTGGATGGAGATCCCAAGTCGCTGGCACACGCTCGCGACGTGGATCGACATGAACGGCTTACCGTGATCGATGATGATCGTGTCGGGAAGGATGCCGGGTCGGCGGAACCGCAACGCCTTGAGGTTCTCGACGTCGATGACGATGTTCTCCGGCACGCCATGGAAGGGCCAGGTAGCTCGGTCGCCCCACTCGGCCGGCATCTCGCGGGGTGACAGCGCCTCCATCAGCACTCCCGCGACGTCGACCGCCTTGGTGGAGACGGGTGCGAGGCGGAGTCCGAGGATAGATCTGTCGTAGAGGTCGAGTGCGACCGTCAGCTCGGCGCGCATCCACTTGCCAGTGACGGGTGCGACGCCGAAGACGTTGAGGGGCGTGGTGTCGAGCACGACGTACTCGCCGGGTCTCGTGGCGACAAGTCGGCCGTAGGGCACGGGCGGGCGCGTTTCGATCGATCGTTGTGCGCGCATGCTGGCGCCGAACGTTCCCTTGCCGCGGGTGAGCTCAGCGACCGCGTCACGAGCGGTGGACTCGGAAGGGATTCGGACGTCGACGTCCGGATACTCCCGCTTGACCCTCGCCAACACGATCGCGAGCGTGGTCGTCACACTGCGCTTGGCGCCGCGCACGTTTTCCTCGACGACGCGTCGGCACATGTCCACCCAGCGCGGGTCGAGGCCAGAGAGCGCCGGCGTCCAGGACGTCTTCCTGAAGTCGAGCAGCGCGAGATCTTCGCCATCGTCGAAGCGATCGTCCCAGCGCTTGAGCGTTTTCGGGCTCACACCAAGCTCCGTGGCCTTGGTTCGACGGCGTTCGTGGATGGTGGTGAGCTTCGGGTTGTACTCCGGTCTTGGCTCGTGCGGCTGCGCGAGAGTCGGGATCCCCGACGCGAAACCGGTTCGCATCTCTCGAACGTGGGCCGCTTTTCGTCGCGCCTCGTCGCGTTGCGCTTCCGTCGCGTCCGCCCAGATCAGCGCAAGCGGTGTGAGTGCAGCTTCATCGGACGGAAGACCGAACGCGTCCGCTGCGTCGCGGAGAAGCTCGACGAGCCGCACGCGTCGGGTCTTCTTCGCGCCGTCGACGAGGACAACGGCGTCGCCGGCGATCTCGATGACGGTGCAGAGACAGCCGTCGAACGAGACAGTGCTGCCGACGCGGATATCGAAGGTGTGGTTCATGGCAACTCCAATACGGTGTGGGTGGCTAGGGCGGAAGTGAGGTCGCAGCGAATCGAGCGGCGCCAGAGCAGGTGCAGCACGACCGCTCGGGCATAGGGAACGTCGTTCAGGGCGGATCCGGCGCTCCGGAGGGCGGAGCCGAGCGTGGCTGACGGGCGGATGGCCGCCTCGACCATCTCGACGTCGAGCTGTGGAAATTGCCAGAGGCGTCGATACCCCGCGAGGAAGCGGATGTTTGAGAGCAGAGCAGGCTCCGGTTCGCTGACGATCCGGTACGCCCATCCGCGCGAACGGACGATGTCCCCCGCCCATCTGAGGGCACCAGCGATCTCCGGGTCTTCCAGTCGGCGCTTCGGCTTGACCTCGATCACTGTGACCCGATGGTCGCCGTGCTCGACCATGTAGTCGGGCACATAGCTTCGCTCGATACCGTCTCGATCGGCGATCAGCTCGAACGGCTGAGAGGCGATCCGAACCGCCCGGTTGTCGAAGTCCTCAAGGAGCAGCGCCGCAAGCTCGAGGCGACTCTCGTACCCGACGAAGCCTTCCGTGGTCGCGGACCAGTAGCGGCCCGGGTAGTGCCGCTGTCCTCGATGCCAGCGGAACGTCCGGCGAGGCTCGGCCTCGAAGACGTGTCGAGCCTCGAGGTCCGCCAGTTTGCCCCGCTCGAGATCATTCCCATCAAATCGCAGCGTGTACCGGGGTGGCGGCGTTGGCACGGTGATCTCCTACGAATCAAGAAACGGGACTCATAACTCTTGACTCGTTAACGTACGGAGATGTCGTTCGTTCTGCAGCTTCGACACGCGGGCAGAGTTCTTCGTGTTGAGACTTCTCGCACGCCGAAGGATGCGGGTAGTGAATGTGACATTTACGCTGGGGTGCGTCAGATACACAACAATGCGCCACGCAGTCGGATCACGCCCCGCGATGCTCCTGCCGCGCTGAGCGCCTCATGCGAAAATGAGGCGGTGGAGACCGTGCCAACCGAGCAGAGCGAGGAGCTCTCGAAGCTAGCCTTCGGGAGCAACCACATGCTCGCGCTTATGGCGGAGATCGCGCGGTCGTCCGATGGAAAGTTCTCCACGCCTTCGGTGTCAGCGTCGACGGGATTGTCGACCAGCACGATCCATGCCCTGTTGAAGCGACTCAAGCAGCTGGGACTTGTCCGGCGAACCGACGAGGTCACGCCCGACCGGGTCAGAATCTATCAGCGAGCCGTCCACCCCACGTGGGACTATGCACTGCGGCTCGAAGCCGAGGCCGACGCGCGCGCTGCAGGAACCTTCACGATTCAGTGGGAAGCGGCAACAGCGGGTCGGTAGTACACGCGCAAGACTTGCCATGGATGCCTATTCCGTATGGCATCCTTCCTGTATGGGCGTCGGTGAGGATCGCTATGAGTCATTCGCGACCGCAGTAGAGGATCCCTACTTCGGGGCTCTGCTCGGCACGATCGATGAACCCGACGGGACTTTGACCGCCAACCACGCTGGCCTCGTGACTCGCACGTGGTGGGACACCCACGGAACTGGTCCAACATGTGCTGAGCTCATCGAGGCCGTCCTCGAGGTCGATGACTGGGACACTGCGATCCCCGATCCGGGACGGATGGTCGTCCAACGCAACGAGCAACTCGACCTGCTCCACCGCTGGCTGATCAGCTACTGGAGCCGACTCGGAACGATCTCCTACATCCCAGGGCATGATGACGTCATCAGGCCTGGCCGCGTGGTTGTGACAGCCGACGCCGAAGAGAACGAGCCTCGCTGAACTGGAGGGCTCGGATCGAGGAGCATGCATGCGCGAGATCGTCATCGGCGACCGCTCCGTTAGGGTCACGCACGTGCGTACGGAGACGACTGAGTACGGCGACATCCAGCGCTACCGCATCGACATGTCCGACTCGGATGCCGTTACCCACCTGTCGAGCCTGCGCTCGTCGCCGAACGTCGATGCGCGCGTCATGGCGTCGGTGATCGACACCGAGCTGTTGCTCGACTACGAAGGGAGCACAGAATCCGGGCTCCTGCGCGATCCTGGGATCCGCGCCTGGCGCAACCAACACCGCCCACTGATCGAAGAGACGTTGGACCGGCTCAGCGACGAGATCCAGGACCTTCCTCCGGAGCCGGTGAGCGACGTGGAACGGCTACTCCTGCGCACTTTCGACATGAACGCCGACGACGAGGTTCGCGATGCTTGACTATCCGACGTTCGACTTCGATCAAGTCGACTTCGTCACGTCCGACACCCACTTCAGCCACGCCCGCATCAGCGAACTCGCCGGTCGGCCATACTCCACCGTCGACGAGATGAACGACGACCTCGTGCGCCGGTGGAACGACACGGTCTCGCCCGGCAGCGTCGTTCTCCACCTCGGTGACGTGGCGCTCGGCCCGATCGAGGAGTCGATCGGGCTCACCGCGCGGCTCAACGGGCGCAGGCTTCTCGTGCCGGGAAACCACGATCGCGTCTCGCCCGCGACACAGTCGAAACGGGCAATTGAGCGGTCCCTGCCCGTCTACGAAGCGGCGGGTTGGGAGATCCTCCCGGAGGTTGTTGAGGGAACCCGCCACGGGTACAGGATCATCGCCTCGCACTACCCCTACGGCGGCGATAGCCAGGAACAGGATCGACACACGTCGCATCGTCCACGCTGGGACGACGGCATCCCGCTGCTCCACGGACACACGCACGCCCGCGACCACGGCCCGAACGGTCACCAGTTCCACGTCGGCGTCGACGCCCACGACTTCGCGCCGATCCCGTTCAGGGTGATCGACACCTGGATCCAGAGCCTGCCGGGAATCGAGACCCGACTGCAGACAGCGATCCGCGTGGCGCGCGAGGTCGTCGCCGACCTCGACGACACGCCGCCGTCGAACATGGACTTGATGTTCTACATGCAGGCGTACGACGAACTTCACATGCACCTCGAAGAGCTGCTGGCGGCCGTTGACGACGTCGGGCACGCCAGTGGCGACGGCGGCGAGGGTTCCCGATAGCATCGGCCATACCCGGATACATCCGGTTCAATCCGCATGGGAGCGTGTATGTCCGAGCCATGGCTGTCTGCCGATGACATCGCTGTGCACCTCGGCGTCACGAAAGACACGATCTACGCATGGATCGCTGAGAAGGGGATGCCGGCGCACAAGGTCGGGCGACTGTGGAAGTTCCAGGCGAGCGAGGTCGACGACTGGGTGCGTGGCGGCGGCGCGAGGAGCGGCGCCTGACCATGCGGATCATCGACAACGTCTCTGACCTCCTCGGCGACGATCTCAAGTCCGAGATCGGCCGCGGCTCGAAGGTGCGCATCGCCGCGTCGACTTTCTCGATCTTCGCTTTCGAGGCACTGCGCAAAGAACTCGAGCACGTCGAAGAACTCGAGTTCATCTTCACGTCACCGTCGTTCAGCAACGGGCAGGTGACAGACAAGCTGCGCAAAGACCGCAGGGAGTTCTTCATCCCTCATGCAGAGTGGTCTCTGTACGGGTCCGAGTTCGAGATCCGTCTCCGCAACCAGCTGACGCAGCGTGCGATCGCGCGCGAATGCGCAGCGTGGGTGCGCGAGAAGGTCACATTCCGATCGAATGCCAGCGGCCACCAGATGCAGCAGTTCGCAGTCGTCGATAACCGCGCCGCGTACATGCCGTTGCAGGGCTTCACCACCGCTGATCTCGGCTATGAGCGCGGCAATGCCGTATCCAACATGGTCACGAAGTTCGAGGGCGCCCCAGAGGCGAGCAGCTTCCTCAACCTGTTCGACCAGATCTGGGCGAGCCCGGGCCAGTTGAACGACGTCACGCAGGCCGTCTACGACCACATCGCGAGTGTGTACGCCGAGAACTCGCCGGCGCGCATCTACTTCCTCATGCTCTACAACATCTTCGCCGAGTTCCTCGACGACATCAGCGAAGATGTGCTTCCCAACGATCGCACCGGTTACCAGGACACCAAGGTCTGGCAGAGCCTGTACAACTTCCAACGGGATGCCGCTACAGGAGTCATCAATAAGCTCGAGACCTACAACGGCTGCATCCTCGCCGACAGCGTCGGCCTCGGAAAGACGTTCACCGCTCTGGCCGTGATCAAGTACTACGAGCTGCGGAACAAGTCAGTGCTCGTCCTCGCGCCGAAGAAGCTCGCCGAGAACTGGACGAACTACAACGCCAACCTCACGACGAACATCTTCGCGAGCGACCGCTTCAACTACGACGTTCTCGCGCACACAGACCTCTCTCGCACGCGAGGCGAGTCGCTCGGGCTCCGGTTGGATCGCATCAACTGGGGCAACTACGACCTGGTCGTCATCGACGAGTCGCACAACTTCCGGAACGCCGACTACGCCGAAGAGAAGGAGTCGCGATACCAGCGACTCATGAGGCAGGTCATCCGCGAAGGCGTGAAGACCAAGGTGCTGATGCTCTCGGCGACGCCGGTGAACAACCGATTCAACGATCTCAAGAATCAGCTGCAGCTCGCTTACGAGGGTGAGAGCGACACTCTCGCCGCCAAGCTCACGCTCTCGACATCGGTCGAGCGGGTCTTCCGGGACGCGCAGACCGTTTTCAACGAGTGGTCGAAACTCCCCGCCGAAGAGCGCACCGCCGACCGCATCCTGCAGATGCTCGACTTCGACTTCTTCGAGCTACTCGACGCGGTCACCATCGCACGCTCCCGCAAGCACATCCAGGCGTTCTACGACACGAGCGAGATCGGCGCATTCCCGAAGCGCTTGCCGCCGGCATCCGTCAACGAAGCCCTCACAGATCTGCCGGACGTTCCTTCGTTCAACGAGATCTTC
>NZ_JASBSF010000106.1 GCF_030149085.1 Microbacterium sp.
TGACGGCGATCGCCGAGCGCACGCTCGTGGACACTGCGGAGGACCTGGCATGACGGATGCCGCGGCATCCGAGTCAGACACCGTGCCCTCATCTGAGTTCGCGGGAGTGCCCGACGGCTTCCAGCGCCTCTGGACTCCACACCGGATGGCGTACATCCAGGCCGGTGCCGACGCAATGCGCGCCGCGTGTCCGTTCTGCGCGGCGCCCGGCAAAACGGATGCCGACGGCCTGATCGTCCACCGCGGCAAGAGCGCCTACGTCTTGCTGAATCTCTTTCCGTACAACTCCGGTCACCTCCTGGTGTGCCCCTACCGCCATGTCGCAACCTACGACCTCGCGACGACGGAGGAGACTCAGGAGATCGCCGAGCTCACACAGACGGCAATGCGCGTGCTTCGCGCCGTTTCACGGTGCGACGGCTTCAACATCGGCATGAATCAGGGGGCGGTAGCCGGCGCGGGTGTCGACGAGCACCTGCACCAGCACGTGGTGCCGCGGTGGGCCTCGGACGCGAACTTCTTCCCGATCATCGCGCGCACCAAGGCACTCCCTCAGCTCCTGGGCGACGTGCGCGAGACTCTCGCGGCAGCCTGGCCCGCCTACTGAGCGTCGGGGTCAGCGGACCCGCGTGACCTCGAACTGCATCCGCGGGTGGGCATAGGCCTCCTGCGACTCGACCAGCTGCAACTCCCGCTCGCCCGAGTCATACGTGTTCTGCAGAAGGTCGAACACGCTCGACACGGTGCGTGCGAGAGCAAGCGCTGGGTCACCGGTGGCGCCGTAGTGGGCGGTGAACAGCGCGGCAGTCACGTCGCCAGAGCCGTTCGCCTTCATCGGGATTCGCGGCGTCTGCACGATCCACGCGCCATCGTCGGTGACGGCGAGCATCTCGATCGTTCCTTCGGGTGCGTCCGGACGTTCGACGCTGGTGACGAGGACCGTGCGCGGGCCCATGTCGCGGGCAAGGTCGGCCGACACGAGCGTGGATTCGAGATCCGCCGGTTCGGTTCCGGTCAGAAACCCCAACTCGAACTGGTTCGGGGTGATGATGTCGGCAGCTGGAACTACGCGCTCGCGCAGCAGCACCGGGATGGCGGGAGCGACGAAGCATCCGGACTTTGCGTTGCCCATCACCGGATCACAGGCGTAGACCGCAGCCGGGTTGGCCGCTTTGACCCGCGCGACGGCATCCAGGATGACATCGCCGATTCCCTCCGAGCCCTGGTAGCCCGACAGCACCGCGTCGATCTGCGGAAAGACCCCGCGTTCCTCGATGCCGGTGAGTACTTCGGCGACGTCGGCGGGGGAGATCAGCGGTCCGCGCCACGCGCCGTACCCGGTGTGGTTTGAGAAGTTCACGGTGTACACCGGCAAGACCTCGACGCCGATGCGCTGCAGGGGGAACACCGCTGCAGAGTTGCCGACGTGGCCGTAGGCGACGGCTGACTGGATCGAAAGGATCTTCATGAGGGCTGGCCTGCTTTCGTGGAACGAGCCGCTTCGATAGCAGCTGACAGATCGGATGCCAGGCGTGTCGCCTCGGCATCGGTGAGGTCGTGCACCGTCAGGCGCAGGTGCTGCGCGGCATCCTCCCCGGTTAGCACGAACTCTTCACCTGAGCGCGCGAGCCACCCGCGCCGCATGAGGTACTCGCCAACGTCTCGAGCAGGCACTCCGAGCGGCACCCACAGATTGAGACCGTCGGCTGCATGCGCCGGAACACCGGCATCCTGCAGCAGCGTGGCAACTGCCGCGTTGCGCTCGGCGTAGTGCTCTCCTGCCCGCCGGATGTCGTTTCGCACTGCATCAT
>NZ_JASBSF010000107.1 GCF_030149085.1 Microbacterium sp.
TCACGGGCTCCAGCGTCGTCACGAGCCCGTTTCCGTGGTCGATCGTGATCACATCCCGATCGACCACGCGACCGGAGAACTGCACGACGCCTGGCGCCGGCGAACGGACGGTTCGGACGCCGAACAGCGCCAGATCGACACCACGGTGACCTGGCCCGTAGCGATGCGCCGGTGCGACGTATGCGGTGAGGATGCGAAACCCCGACACCGGCCAAACCCAGTCATCCGCCACCAGCGCTGGGTCCGGCGATCGCATCGTGTGTGTGTCCGCTGCGATCGCTGGCGCAGCCGACGCAGGGACGGATGCTCCCAGTGCGACCGTAAGAGTAAGCGCGAGGACGGTGGGCAGAACGAGTCGAGAGGGGGACATGTCAGTCAGCATTCACGCTGCGCTGATGGCCTCGGGCTGCCGGTGCCGCGCCGGGGGACAGGCACCGGCGGGAGTAGGGCTGGGGAGGAGACCGCGAGTCGAGGTAGTGCACTTCTCGCGTCAACGCATCGCGTATCTCGCGGATGCTCTCGCTGGTACACTGGGAGGGCATCCCGATCTCGGGGTGACTTCGCGTGCCTACAGCCTGGCTATCTGTCAGGTGGCACGACTTCCATCGGTCTGAGCTCACCAGAGCACAGCGGAAGCGTGTCGGGCACCAGGATCGTCGGTCGCCGACCGACGAGATCAACCGTAAGAGACGCGGATCCGCGTCAGCAAAGGAGTACGGCCATGGCCGTCGTTACGATTCGCCAGCTGCTCGACAGCGGCGTGCACTTCGGACACCAGACCCGCCGGTGGAACCCGAAAGTCAAGCGCTTCATCCTCACTGAGCGCAGCGGCATCCACATCATCGACCTGCAGCAGTCGCTGACCTACATCGACAAGGCGTACGAGTTCGTGAAGGAGACCGTCGCCCACGGTGGCACGATCCTCTTCGTCGGCACCAAGAAGCAGGCGCAAGAGGTCATCGCCGAGCAGGCGACCCGCGTGGGTCAGCCCTACGTGAACCAGCGGTGGCTCGGTGGCCTCCTCACCAACTTCGTCACCGTCTCCAAGCGGCTTCAGCGCATGAAGGAGCTCGAGGAGCTCAACTACGACGACCCGGCAGCGAGCGGATTCACCAAGAAGGAACTGCTCATCAAGAAGCGCGAGCTCGACAAGCTTCACAAGTCGCTCGGCGGTATTCGCAACCTGCAGAAGACCCCCTCGGCGATCTGGGTCGTCGACGCCAAGCGTGAGCACCTCGCGATCGACGAGGCCAAGAAGCTCGGCATCCCCGTGATCGGCATCCTCGACACCAACGCCGATCCCGACGAGTTCCAGTACCCGATTCCTGGCAACGACGACGCGATCCGCTCTGTGGGCCTGCTCACCCGCATCATCGCGGATGCCGCCGCTGACGGTCTCATCCAGCGCCACCAGCCGGCAGGCGAGGCTGAGGCTGCTGAGCCGCTCGCCGAGTGGGAGCGCGAGCTTCTCGAGCAGGGCGCGCCGGTTGTCACCGACGTCGCCGAGGTCGAGACCATCGCCACCGAGTCCGAGGCCGACGCTGCCGGCGCGGCCGCGCACGAGGCCGTCGCCGGTGACGCGGACGCCGCCGCTGACGCCGAGGCCAAGTAAGCCGATCGACATCGCTCCGGTGGCGCCACTGCGCCACCGGAGCATCCACGAGAACTCACCACGAACAAGGAGCCACCACCCATGGCAAACTTCACGATCGCCGACATCAAGGCGCTGCGCGAGCAGCTGGGCACGGGAATGGTCGACACCAAGAAGGCACTCGAAGAGGCTGACGGCGACGTCGAGAAGGCCGTCGAGATCCTGCGCCTGAAGGGCGCGAAGGGCAACGCCAAGCGTGCCGACCGCTCCACGAGCGAGGGCCTCATCGCGGCCCGCGAGTTGAGCGGCAAGGTTACGCTCATCGAGCTCGCGTGCGAGACCGATTTTGTCGCGAAGAACGACCGCTTCGTCGCTCTGGCAGACAAGGTCGTGGACGCTGCTGCCACGATCGGTGCGAACTCGGTCGAGGAGGCCCTGGCCGCTTCCGCCGGCGCGGGAACCGTCGAGCAGCTGATCTCGGACGAGGCAGCGATCATCGGCGAGAAGGTCGAACTTCGCCAGGTGCGAACGATCGAGGGCGAGAAGTTCGAGATCTACCTGCACAAAACCAACAAGGACCTCCCGCCGCAGGTGGGCGTCGTGCTGGCCTACACGGGTGACGACGCGGAGACCGCTCGCGCGCTGGCGCAGCACATCTCTTTCGCCAACCCGTCGTACCTCTCGCGCGATGACGTTCCGGAAGCCGACGTCGAGAAGGAGCGAGAGATCGTCACCGAGATCTCGCGCAACGAGGGCAAGCCCGAGGCGGCACTCCCGAAGATCGTCGAGGGCCGTGTGAACGCCTACTTCAAGCAGGTCGCTCTGCTCGACCAGGACTACGCCCGAGACAACAAGCTCTCGGTCGCCCAGGTGGCGAAGGACGCGGGCCTCACGCTCACAGACTTCGCCCGGTTCAAGGTCGGCGCGTAAGCATCATGTCGAAAGGGTCCGCACCATCCAGTGCGGGCCCTTTCTGATGTGCTTCGGTAGGTTGTAGTCGACAAGAGGAGATGTACGTGGCGGATGAATCGACGGGGCGCCGGCGTGTCCTGCTCAAGCTTTCCGGGGAAGCATTCGGGGGAGGGCAGCTCGGAGTCAATCCCGATGTCGTCAGCCAGATTGCACGCGAGATCGCTGCGGCGGTCGACGAGGTGGAGATTGCCGTCGTCGTCGGTGGCGGTAACTTCTTCCGCGGCGCCGAGCTCAGCCAGCGGGGAATGGACCGTGGTCGGGCGGACTACATGGGGATGCTCGGCACCGTCATGAACGCGCTGGCGCTTCAGGACTTCCTCGAGCAGGCGGGCGCGGCAACCCGCGTTCAGTCGGCGATCTCGATGACCCAGGTCGCCGAGCCATACATTCCGCGCCGCGCTGAACGCCACATGGAGAAGGGGCGCGTTGTGATCTTCGGGGCAGGCGCAGGCCTTCCCTACTTCTCGACCGACACCGTTGCGGCCCAGCGTGCGCTCGAGATCGGTGCGAGCGAGGTTCTCGTCGCAAAGAACGGCGTGGACGGCGTCTACACCGCAGATCCGCGGAAGGATCCGACCGCGACCCGCATCGATCGGATCACGTACCTGGACGCGCTGCAGCGCGGTTTGAAGGTTGTGGACTCGACAGCCTTCAGCCTGTGCATGGACAACGGCATGGACATGCGCGTTTTCGGCATGGAGCCCGAGGGGAACGTCACACGTGCTCTTCTCGGCGAATCCATCGGCACGGTCGTCACGGTCGGCTGAAAGCCTGCCGACTAGACTGTGCAGGTCACACGCAGTAAGGAGTCGCCGTGATCGCGGATGTCTTGACCGATGCCGGAACCCGGATGGATCGTGCAGTGGAGGCCGCGAAGGATGACTTCGCGACCGTTCGCACGGGACGCGCCAACCCGCAGCTGTTCCAGCGGATCATGGTCGACTACTACGGTTCGCCGACCCCCCTCGCCCAGCTTGCGTCGCTGAACAATCCGGAGGCGCGCACGCTGGTCATCAATCCCTACGACAAGTCGGCGCTCAAGGCGATCGAGCAGGCGATTCGGGATGCCCCCAACCTCGGCGCGAACCCCACGAACGATGGCACGATCGTGCGCGTCACGATGCCGGAGCTGACCGAAGAGCGGCGCAAGGAGTTCGTGAAGCTCGTGCGCGCGAAGGCTGAGGACGCCAAGGTGCACGTGCGCGGCATCCGTCGTAAGGCCAAGGACGACCTCGACGCGCTCAAGAGCGACATCGGGGAAGACGAGCTTGGTCGCGCCGAGAAAGAGCTCGATGCGCTCACGCGCGCCCACGTCGACCAGATCGACGAGGCGCTCAAGCGCAAAGAAGCTGAGCTTCTCGAGGTGTAACGGTCGACATGACCGATGACCGTTCCGATGCGCGCGTCCCTGGCGATTCTGCCGGAGATGCGGCCGATGATGCCGGCCCTGGCTTCCAGACGCCGATGCGCACCGCGCGAACCGAGTTCGAGCAGCATGTGGCACACGCACGTGCAGAGTTCGAAGAGGCCAACGAGCGCATCAAGAAGCGCACCGGCAGGGACCTGATTCTTGCGATCCTCATCGGTGTGGGGATCGGGGCCGTCGCGCTTCTGTCGCTGATCTTCATCAAGTGGGCCTTCGTCTTTTTGGCTCTGGGAGTCGTCGTTCTCGGCGTTGTCGAGTTCTCGCGTGCGCTGGCAAGTTCTGACCGTCGCATCGATCTGGCTCCCCAGATCGCGGCAGCAGTCGTCGTGCTCCTCTCTGGCGCGTTCCTCGAGCTGTGGCTGCATTGGGTAGCGCTGTTCGCTGCCCTGGCGTTCGTTGTCGTCTGGCGCCTGATCGCTCAGATGTCAGCTGCCGACGGCCGTCCATATACGGCGGTCACCAGTGATGTGCTCGCGAGCACGTTCGTGGTCTTCTACGTCCCGTTCCTTGCGAGTATGGCGATGGTGCTGCTACGCCAGGACGGCGGCGAGTGGTGGATCCTCGCCTTCATTGCGGTCGCCGTCGTGGCCGACACCGCTGCGTACGCCGCCGGGCTCACCTTCGGAAAACATCCGATGGCGCCGCGGATCAGTCCGAACAAGACCTGGGAAGGCTTCGCCGGAGCCGTCGTCGGTGCTGTTGCTGCAGGCATCCTGCTCGGGATCTTCTTGCTGGGTGTGCCCTGGTGGGCCGGTGCCATCCTGGGTGCGGTGATTCTCGCCACCGCCACGACCGGCGACCTTGGCGAGTCGATGGTCAAGCGCGATCTCGGTATCAAAGACATGAGTTCGTGGCTGCCCGGACACGGCGGCGTCCTCGACCGGCTCGATTCGATTCTCCCGTCGGCAACAGCGGCGCTGGCGCTGTACTACCTGTTCGCGCCGTTGGTGGCAGCATGATGTGGTCTAGCGGCGTGAGGCTGGTATCCGAATGACGATGACTTCTTCTCCTGAATCGGCAACACCCGCCGTTCCCGAGCCGGCCCGCGCGCTGTTCCCCGTCACACGCGGACGCGTGAAGGGCTACGAGCGCGCCGCGGTCGACAGCTTCCTCTCACACGCACGGGATGCCTTCGAGGCTCCGGGCCACCCGTCGATGACCTCGGGCCAGATCCGTGCTGCTGCTTTCCCGCTCGCGCGTCGCGGCTACGAGATCACGAGCGTCGATGCGGCGCTCACCCGAATCGAGGACGCCTTCGCTCGGCGGGAGCGGGACGCGGCCATTGCTCGAGTCGGGACTGATGTCTGGATCGCCCGGACGCGGCGCGACGCGCAGACGGTGCTCGACCGGCTGCAACGGCCGTCTCGTCGTCGCTTTCAGCGAACGGGGGCCCTGCGCTATGGGTATCGGATCGACGAGGTCGACTTTGTCATGAACAAGCTTGCGCGATATCTCGAGACAGGAAGCGGAGCGACGATCGACCAGGTTCGAGGAGTCGCATTCCGTATGCAGCGCGGTGGATACCGCGAGGTCCAGGTCGATGCCGTCCTGGATGCTGTCGTCGAGATCATGCTCGCTGTCGAGTGAACTCGCGCGTCGCTCCGGGAGCATGCGCGGCTGGGCCTCGATAGAATCGGGTCATTGTGACCGATGAGAGCCGTGGCGCCGAGGTAACCGCACGCGCGAGCGCTGAACTCGCCCAGCGGGCTTCCAGCGTGCCGCGCGCAGCTGCAGCCCCCGTTGGCCACTGGTCGAAGCGGCGTGGGGTGCTAGCCGTGTTCGCAGCCTTCGCGGCGCTCGGATTCGTCGCGGCGAACGCTGGCCCCAGTGGGATGGCTTTTGCGACTGCCGAGGATGACACGCCCGAGGCGGTCTCGCTCTATGCGAGTTCAATCGTCGACGCGCAGTCGATCGTCGTGGACACGGATGCCGAGGCTGCCGCTTTCGATCCGGATCGCGGCGGCTATGAGGTGTACGTCAAGCCCAAGCCGACTCCGACCCCGGTTGTCGCATCCAGCGGCGGCGCAGCAGCGCCGTTGTTCTACTCGGGTGGTGGCTCACCCGCGGAGTGGATGTCGGCGGCGGGGATCGCCGAGAGCGACTGGGGATACGTCGACTACGTCGTCTCGCGAGAGAGTGGTTGGAACCCCAACGCGACGAACCGTAGCTCGGGGGCCTGTGGTCTCGTTCAGGCGCTGCCGTGCAGCAAGGTTCCCGGTAGTGGCTACAACCCGGTCGATAACCTCCGGTGGGCAAACGGCTACGCCGTGGGGCGCTACGGCAGCTGGGCCGGCGCTTACAACTTCTGGGTCAACAATCACTGGTGGTGACCGGCGAAAATGCCACGATCTCATCGTCGCCGCCCCGAGCCTGCCGGCGATGACGGGCTCGACCGCCTGATCGCGGGCTGGAAGCGAACCGAAGTACGCCGCGGCGTGGAATGGATTGTGCAGCCGGTCGCGGCGGCGCAGGCCACGAAGTCGTATGCGTGCCCCGGGTGCGTCCGCCCTATCGAGCCGGGTGCCGCCCACATCGTTGCGTGGCGCGCAGATGGCGTTCTCGGCGACGCCGCAGATCTCGCGGCTCGCCGACATTGGCACTCACATTGCTGGAGGATCAGCTGACATGGAGATTCGCGGACCGATGCTGCTTCCCGCTCGCCGGGAAGAGATCGAGCTTCACACGCAGGACGGTTTGCGGCTGGTCGGTGAACTCGCCCTGCCCGCTGAGCGCGCACCGCACGCAACGCTCGTCACCCTGCATCCGCTGCCGACGGCGGGCGGGTTCATGGACTCGCACATCTTCCGCAAGGCTGCGGCACGACTGCCCGCCCTCGCCGACCTTGCGGTGCTTCGATTCAACACCCGGGGGACGACCTCGCCGCGCGGGACCAGCGATGGCTCTTTCGACGGCGGCGACTCGGAGCGGTGGGATGTCGCCGCGGCGATGTCGTTTGTCGCGGAGCGAGGGTTGCCTCGTCCGTGGATTGTCGGCTGGTCTTTCGGGACGGAGCTGGCGCTGAAATATGCCGCCGATCATGACGTCGAAGGAATCGTGCTGCTGTCGCCGCCGCTGCATCGAACCACCGACGACGAACTCGCGGGGTGGGCCGAAGACCCCCGGCCGATCATCGTGCTCGTTCCGGAATTCGATGACTTCCTCCAGCCAGAGGAGGCGGCGCAACGCTTTTCGGTCATCCCGCATGCCACGCTCATTCCGGTCGAGGGGGGTCGTCACCTGTGGGTGGGCGAGAACCAGACGAGAACGGTCCTGACCGAGATCGTCGCCGCGATCAACCCCGATGCCCTCCCATTGCTGACGGAGTGGGATGGCGAGCTCGGCGATCCTGCCTGAGACTCAGCGCTCGTTCTGCCGGGGGATGACGACCTGCCGGTAGATGATCAGGACGCTTGCCGCCGCCGGGATGGCGATCAGGGCGCCGAGGAGCCCGAGAAGGGATCCGCCGGCGAGGGCTGCGACAACAACGACTGCACCGGGAATCGCGACGGCGCGACTCATGATGCGGGGCGAGATGACGTAGGCCTCGAGCTGCATGTAGATGAGGTAGTAGATCGCGGCGATGAGCGCAATCGTTGGCGAGCCAAGGCCTGGGATCAGGCACGTCAGCACGATGATCGTCGAGCCGGTGAGCGTACCGACGAGCGGGATGAGCGAGAACAGCAGGGCCACAACGGCGAGCACCGCCGGGAAGGGTGCCTCGATGATGCTGAGAAAGATCCAGCTCAGGATGCCGTTGATGACACCAAGACTGACCTGGCCGATGACGTAGTAGCCGACCGAGTTGGTGATCTGTTCGGCGAGATCGACGAACCGTTGCCGTTTGGATGCCGCAACGAGCTGGTACACCGCCTTCTTGAGCGAGGGGATCGATGCCGTGAAGTAGATCGTCAGGATCAGCACGATGAAGGCACCGAACAGTCCGCTCGCGATCGTCGCGCCGATCGCAAGGATGTTGCCACCGATCGACCCGCCGATCGACGCGAAGTCCAGGCCCTCGAGCCACTGCAAGATGTAGGCGAAGATGTCGTCCCATGCGAGCATCGGGAAGACCGACTCGAGCCAGGCCTGTAGCTCGTCCGGCCACGACGGGTTCTGCAAGATGCGGGTGACCTCGACGACGAACTGCGTGATCTGTTCCACGATGATCGGGAGCACCATCAGGATGACGCCGGCGAAGATGCCGAGCACGACGACGATGGTGATGAGAACTGCAGCCCACCGGGGCACGCGGCGGCGGATGAGCCACGAAACCATCGGTTCGAGGCCGAGCGCGAGAAACAGCGCGGTGCCGACGTAGAGCAGGATCGTCGACAGCGTCTGCACACTGGCGATGAGCAGGAGTCCGAGGCCCACGCCGAGGGTCGCGACGAATGCGACGCGGAAGGGGTTCTGCAGCTTCACGGCACCTCGTTCTCTCTGGCGTAATCCGCCTGGCGATCAGGATACGCATAGCCGGGCCCGGGAGGGTGATGCGCCCCTTCCCTGGGGACTTTCAGCACATGTTCGCTAGTCTGAAATGTCGAGTTTTCCGGTGTGCGACGACGTCCGCGCGCCGAGGAAGGTATTTCGTGCGTTTCGTATGGGCTGTGGTCGCGCTGGTTCTGGCGACCGTGATGATCGGGGCGGGAATCGCCCAGCGGACGATCTTCCAGGGCCCACGCTCCACGACAGCCGATGTTTCGATCACTCAAGACGAACCGTATCTGGTCATCGACGGTGCGGTACTGACCGCAAATCCCGGTTCCCAGACGCTACGAGTCCTCGGCGATGGTTCGGTGTTCGCCGCCTACGGTCGAACGGCTGACGTGCAGGCGTGGCTTGCAGACGCCACCTACAACCAGGTCGTGCAGACCGAGGATGGTGCGCTCGTCACCGAGGAGGTCGAGCCGACGCCTGAGCCCGAGCCGACTGTCGCCCCCACCGCCACGCCGGCAACCGACGCGCCGGCCGGCGATGGGGCGGCGACGGGGGATGCCGCGGCCGAGCAGGGAACAGCCGAGGAAGCGATTCCCGGGCGGAACCCGGCGGGCTCTGACCTCTGGCTGGATGAGTACCAGCAGGACGACCTCGTCATCGCGCCACTGCAGCTTCCCGCTGACATGAGCGTCATCATTGCCTCGGACGGAACGGAACCTGCCCCGACGACAGTGAGCGTCACCTGGCCGATCGAGAACTCCACGCCGTGGGCCGGACCCCTTATCGTCGGTGGCGGCATCCTGATGGCCGTCGGTGTCGTGCTGTATGTGCTCGGCATCCGTCATGTGCGCCGTTCACGTGGCCCGCGCCGCAAAGGTCTGCCGCTTCCGGTCACCGAGCCGATCGATCTGTCTGTCGCCGAGGCCGACAAGGGCGTGATCAGTTCCGGTAAGCCGCGGCGCGCGCTTGGCCGTGGCCGCACATCCTTCCTGGCGCTCCCGGTTGTGGCGGTAACAGTTGGTCTGCTCTCTGGCTGCACGTCGGATGCGTGGCCGCAGCTGGTGCCGTCCGAGACGCCGAGTCCGACCGCGTCGGTCATCGTGCCGGAGGGTCAGCAGGCCCCAGCGGTTACCAAGCAGCAGGCAGAGCGGATCGTCGAGCAGGCGGCTCAGACTATCGCTCAGGCTGATGAGGCGAAGGATGCCGACCTCGCCGCGACCCGGCTCGACGGCGCGCTCTTGGCTGAGCGCAAGACGAACTACACCCTGCGGTCAGCCATCGCCGACTATGCGATGCCGACCGCGGTTCCTGGCAAGCCTGTCGAGGTCGTCCTGCCGCAGGCCTTCAACGGCTGGCCCCGGTCGTTCCTGGCTGTCGTCACGGATGACGAGGCCAACACCTCGAGCATCATGGTTCTGACGCAGGCTGATCCGTGGACGCCCTACAAGCTGAGCTATATCGGCAACCTCGGGGGCAACACACTGATGCCCGAGCTTGCGCCGTCGTACATCGGCGCGAGTCAGCTTGCCCCGGATTCACCGTTCCTGCTGCTTCCACCCGATGAGCTTGCAGCCGCATACGCTGACGTGCTCGATAAGGGCGACGAGTCGGCGTTCGCGGGCATGTTCGACGAGCAGAGCGACCTGTTCCGTGCCGGCGTCGTCGCCGATCGGAAGGAACGTCTCGACGCCTTCAACCAGACCGGAGCTGAGACTGGCAGCCTGACTTTCAGCGCTGCCGCCGGTGAGTTCGCTCCGTTCGCGATCGCCACGCTGGAGAGCGGCGCGATCGTCGCGGTCAGCATCGCCGAGACCGATACCGTCAAGCCGACCAACGCGGACGCGGTCATCAAGTTGGACAACAACGCGACGGTGAAGACACTCGCGGGCGCCGACCAGTCGGCATCCGGATTCTCGACGACCTTCAGCGACCAGCTCTTCTTCTACGTGCCGGAGAAGGGGTCGAGCGAACCGATCCGTCTTCTGGGCTACTCGAGTTCGATTCTGAAAGGCTCTGTGCTGTGACACTTCCCGGCTCCAACGTTCCTCTCCGGGGCGCCGTCGACCTGTCAGCTCTGCGCAATCGTCCGGCAGCCCCGTCGCCGAGCGAGCCGGCTGCTGGCGGTCCGGCGGGCGGAAACACAGCACGGCTGGTGATCAACGTCACCGACGCGATGTTCCCGGAGGTTCTGGAGCTCTCCAAGACCGTGCCCGTCGTTGTCGACCTCTGGGCCGAGTGGTGTGGGCCCTGCAAGCAGCTGAGTCCTGTTCTCGAGCGCGTTGTCATCGAGTACGCCGGTCGGGTGGTTCTGGCGAAGGTCGACGTCGATGCCAACCCCCAGCTTGCTCAGGCGTTCCGTGCCCAGTCGATTCCGATGGTCGTCGCCCTGGTCGGCGGTCAGGCAGTGCCCCTGTTTACGGGCGCAGTTCCCGAGCAGCAGGTGCGTGACGTGTTCGCTCAGCTGCTGCAGCTTGCCGCGCAGAACGGCGTCAGCGGCTCTGTCGGGTTAGGCGAGCAAGATTCTGCCGACGATGATGGTGCTGCTGTCGAACCGGCGCTCCCGCCACTTCACGCCGAGGCGTTCGCCGCGATCGAGTCTGGCGACTATGCGGCGGCGATCTCTGCGTACGAGCGTGCTCTCGCCGAGAACCCACGCGCCACGGATGCGCGTGCGGGCCTTGCGCAGGTGCAACTGCTCTCACGGGTCCAGGATGCCGACCTCCAGGCTGCGCGTGCTGCGGCAGCCTCTGCACCCACCGACGTCGACGCCCAGCTGCTGGTCGCCGACCTCGATGTTGCGGGTGGCCACGTTGAGGACGCCTTCGATCGACTGCTGGACCTTTTCGCGGCACTGCCTGACGATGTGCGCGCACCCGTGCGGGAACGTCTGCTCGAGTTGTTCGGCATTGTGGGCGACGACGACCCGCGCGTCATCCGGGCGCGCAGTCGCCTCGCCTCGCTGCTCTTCTAGGAGCGGTTCTTCGAGCAGCGCAGTGCGGCGGCTCTC
>NZ_JASBSF010000110.1 GCF_030149085.1 Microbacterium sp.
ATGCAGCGCAACTGGATCGGCCGTTCGGTGGGCGCAGACATCGACTTCGAGATCGAGGGTCGTGCCGAGAAGGTCACGGTCTTCTCGACCCGCCCCGACACGCTGTACGGCGCAACCTTCATGGTTGTCGCTCCCGACAGCGATCTGGCTGCGGAACTGGCATCCGGCTCAACGCCCGAGGTACGGATGCGGTTCCAGGACTACCTCGAGACCGTGCAGAAGCAGACCGAGATCGAGCGTCAGAACACGGATCGCCCCAAGACCGGCGTGTTCTTGGACCGCTACGCGATCAACCCGATCAACGGTGAGCGTCTGCCGATCTGGGCCGCCGACTACGTGTTGGCCGACTACGGCCACGGCGCGGTCATGGCGGTTCCGGCACACGATCAGCGTGACCTCGACTTCGCGCGCGAGTTCGGTCTCCCCATCCGTGTTGTGGTCGACACGACGGCACCTGCCACCGGCGCGATTCCGGTCATCGCTGACGACCGGCCGCTGTCGGAGGATGCCGATGACATCGAATCGATCGATCCCGCGAAGACGGGTGTGGCGCTCACCGGTGAGGGGCGTCTGATCAACTCCGGGTCGCTGGATGGGCTGAGTAAGCGCAATGCCATCACGCGGATCACCGAGGAGCTGGAAGCTGCCGGAACCGGTCGCGCGTCAAAGTCCTATCGGCTGCGCGACTGGCTCATTTCTCGCCAGCGCTTCTGGGGAACGCCGATCCCGATGGTGCACACCGAGGACGGTCGGATCGTGCCGGTGCCCGAGGATGAGCTGCCCGTGCGGCTTCCCGACGCTCACGGCCTCGACCTGGCACCCAAGGGCACGTCGCCGCTGGGCGCGGCATCCGAGTGGATGGCGACCACCGATCCCGAGACCGGTGCCGCGGCTCTCCGCGACCCCGACACGATGGACACCTTCGTCGACAGCTCGTGGTACTTCCTGCGATTCCTGTCTCCGGGCAACGGCTCGGTTGCCTTCGACCCGGCTGAGGCTCTGCGCTGGGCGCCGGTGGACTTTTACATCGGGGGCGTCGAGCACGCCATCTTGCACCTGCTCTACGCGCGGTTCATCACCAAGGTCCTCTTCGACATGGGACTTGTCGACTTCACCGAACCCTTCTCGAGCCTCATCAACCAGGGCATGGTCATTCTCGGCGGCACGAAGATGTCGAAGAGCAAGGGCAATCTCGTTCTCTTCCACGAGGAGCTCGCAACCCACGGTGCCGACGCGCTGCGCGTGGCTCTCGCCTTTGCGGGCCCCGTCGAGGACGACAAGGACTGGGCTGACGTTTCCACGACGGGTGCGCAGAAGTTCCTCTCGCGAGCGTGGCGCGTCGCGCAAGACGTCACGAGCGAACCGGATGTCGTGTGGGCTGAGGGTGATGTTGCGCTGCGCCGCATCACCCACCGCCTCTGGGCCGAAGCCCCGGGCCTGATCGAGCAGACGAAGTTCAACGTCGTCGTCGCTCGCCTGATGGAACTGGTCAACGCGATCCGGAAGACCATCGACACCGGTGCGGGACCCGCGGACCCCGCCGTCCGGGAAGCGGCCGAAGCCGTGGCGATGATTCTGGACCTGTTCGCCCCGCACACGGCAGAGGAGATGTGGGAAGCGCTCGGCTATGAGCCGTTCGTCGGACTGGTCGGGTGGCGTCAGGCTGATCCGACCCTGCTCGTCGAGGACACGGTCACGGCAGTTGTGCAGATCGACGGCAAGGTGCGTGCAACGCTCGAGGTCTCGGCCAAGATCGACGGTGCCGACCTGGAGGCTCTGGCTCGCGCAGACGAGCGGGTCGTTCGTTCGCTGGCCGGGCGCGACATCACCCGGGCCATCGTTCGCGCTCCCAAGGTCGTCAGCTTCAGCACGAACTGACGCCTTCCTCCCCACGGCAGGTTCGCGAGCGCTTCTGCACCGCCGAGGTCGACGCGTCGATCCCCGGTTGCGCCCTGCCTCTAGCGTCGCGGTGTGGGTGGGCTTGCGCGCGAGGATCGACGTCGCTGGGGCGTCGGTGCGGTCGTCATTCTCGCCCTCGGCGGCCTTGCGATCGCGGTGATCGTCGGGGTTGTTCGCGGTGCGGCATCCTCGCAGTCGATGACCCCGGCACCTGTCACGGTGGCGACGGCGTCCGCCTCGCTCTACGTTCACGTCTCGGGAGCGGTGAACGCGCCGGGGCTGTACGTGTTGCATCCCGAGGCGAGGGTCGTCGATGCCGTGGCTGCAGCAGGAGGATTCGCCGACGACGCTGAGGCTGCTGGAGTCAATCTCGCCCGACCCGTGTCCGACGGGGAACAGCTGATCGTGCCGAGGGTGGGGGAGGCACAGCCGGCGGGACCCGCGGGCGTCGCGGCCGACGGTCGGGTGAATCTGAACACTGCGGATGAGGGCGCGCTCGACACGCTGCCCGGCGTTGGACCCGCTATTGCCGGACGGATCATCGAGTGGCGGGAGGCAAACGGACGGTTCGCGAGCGTCGATGACCTGCTGTCGGTGTCGGGGATCGGACCCAAGATGCTCGAGTCCATTCGTGATCTCGTCACGGTGTGAGCGGGGCGTCGTGTGCTGAGCGGAGGGCGGCGCTGGCGTGCCGCGCGGCTCGTGCCGGCCGCGGTTGTGGCATGGGCGACGGCTTTCGTGCTGGTCAACGCACCTGCGCTCGCGCCGATGGCGGTCGTGGGCCTGGCGGTGGCTGGTGTCGGTGGGGGAGTTGTGCTTGCTGCGATCTCGCGACGGCCTGCGTCGACCGCGGCGTCGGAGGCTGGCGGCGTGTATCGGCGCTCCCTTGCGACGGCAGGCGTCTTGTCTGTTGTCGTTGTGGCGCTGGCGGCGGCAGCTGGGGTCGGCATCCATGTTGCGTTGGCCCAGCCTGGGCGGGATGCCGCGCTCGAAGCCTTCGGGAGCGGCTCGCGTGTGGTCGAGGTCGAGGCGATCGTTACCGGGAAAGTCGAGCCACGCGCTGGCGGCCAACGCGCGTTCGATGCCTCGATTCGACTCCTCGGAACCGATGGAGGTGCTCTCAACGGGTGGACTGACGCGGCAGTTCGTGTGTCGGGCGAGCAGGTCAGCAGCGGGCTGGATGTGGGCGCACGTGTACGGGTGAGTGGCACGAGCAGGCCAGCCTATCCGGGCGACCGGGCAGTCGTTCAGATCCTGGCGCACCAGACAGAGATCGTCGAACCGCCCACCGGCATCCTGCGCATCGCCGCCGACCTCCGGCAGTCGCTCGTACATGCCGCGGCGGGGCTTCCCGGCGGCGGGGGAGAACTTGTACCGGGGCTCGCGGTGGGCGACACGTCCGCGGTCAGTTCTCAGACGGATGCCGACATGAAGGCATCCTCGCTGTCCCACCTCACCGCGGTGTCGGGAGCCAACTGTGCGCTCGTCGTGGGGATCGCGTTTGTCGTTGCGGCTGGGCTGGGAGCGGGCCGCCGCGTGCGTGTGATTTCCGGTCTCGGTGCGCTCGTCGGGTTCGTCATTCTGGTCACGCCGGAGCCGAGTGTCGTTCGTGCCGCGATGATGGCCGGAATTGCCATGATCGCCGTTCTTCTGGGTCGCGCTGGCGCCGGTGTCGCCCTGCTGAGCGCAGCAGTCGTCCTGCTCCTGCTCTTCGACCCCTGGTTGGCGGGCTCCCTCGGGTTCGCGCTCTCCGTGGCCGCCACGGCGGCGCTTCTCACGCTCGCCCGTCCGCTCGCCTCGGGCCTGACACGTGTGATGCCCGCACCGCTGGCGCTTGCCCTCTCCGTCCCGCTCGCCGCGCAGCTGGCGTGCGGACCGCTATTGGTGCTCATCGATCCGTCGGTACCGCTGTGGGGAGTGCCGGCGAACCTGCTCGCAGCGCCCGCGGCCCCCGCAGCGACGGTGCTGGGTCTTGCCGCGTGCCTTGCCGCGCCGTTTCCCGTGCTCCAGAGCGGTCTGGCAGCACTCGCGTGGCTTCCGGCGGCGTGGATCGCCGGCATCGCGGATGTCGCGAGCGGGTTGCCCTTCGCGAGGATTCCCTGGGCGGATGGGCTTGTCGGTGCGCTCTCACTCGCTCTGGTGGGCGTACTCGTCACACTCGCGCTCGGCATACCCGGGCAGAATCGACGGTCCGCCCGCATCCGCCGCGGTTCGGCGCTCCTGCTCGCAGCTGTCGTCACGATCTTCACCTGCACCACGGTGGTCACCACGATCACGCAGAGATGGGGCATCCCCGGCGACTGGTCGATTCTCATGTGCGATGTGGGCCAGGGAGACGCGCTGCTCGTGCGTAGCGAGGGTGCGACGGCGCTCATCGATACGGGCCACGATCCCACGCTGATCAGCGCATGCCTCGACCGGGTCGGCATCACGCGCCTCGACCTGCTCGTGCTGACGCACTTCGACAAAGACCACGTGGGCGGCACCGAGGCGGTGATAGGTCGCGTCGGCACCGTACTGCACGGTTCGGCGGACGGAAGTGCCGACGAACGGCTCTTGGCAGATCTCGCGCAAGCTGGAGCGGAAGTGGTCTCGGCGCAGGAAGGCATGACGGGCACGCTCGGAGGCGCGCGATGGAGTGTGCTCTGGCCTCGCGCCACAGCGCTGTTTGCCCCGGGCAACGACTCGTCGGTGACGGTGAGCGTCGAAGGCGGTGGCGTGCCGCGGTCACTGTTCCTCGGCGATCTCTCCGCGGATCCGCAACGGATGCTGCGCGCGAGCATGCGTGGGGCCGTCGAGGTCGTCAAGGTGTCGCACCATGGCAGTGCTGACCAGGACCCGGGTCTGTACGAGCAGATCGCGCCGCGCATCGCGCTCATCGGTGTGGGAGCCGACAACACCTACGGGCACCCCACCGCAACGACATTGGCCATGCTGCAGGGCAGTGCCGTTGGGCGCACCGACCAGGATGGGATCGTCGCGGTCGTCGGGGAGGGCGAGACCCTCGCGCTGTGGCGCGAGCGCGCGGCGTCTGTCGTGGGCGGCGGATAGGCTTTCGGCATGGCCGCACCCCGTTGCTCGAGTTCTTCGAAGTCGGCGATCCGGCAGGTGCCGTGGCGGGATCCGCGTCCCGCGCCCATCGTGCTGGTGTCAGGTCCCGAAGACGTCTGTGCTGAACGCGCGATCGCGGGCCTGCGTGACTACGTGCGCGCCGAGGATCCGGCAGTGGAGGTGACCGACCTGCGCGCCGACGACTATGTCGCGGGAACGCTGCTGACCGTCACCTCGCCCTCCCTCTTCGGTGAGCCGCGCCTCGTGCGCGTGTTCGGGGTCGAGAAGGCATCCGACTCGTTCCTCACCGAAGCCCTTGCCTACCTCGAGGCGCCCCAGGAAGGCGCAACCGTCGTGCTTCGGCACACCGGCGCGAGTGTGCGAGGAAAGAAGCTGCTCGATGCGATTCGCAGCGGCGCGGCGGACGCCGTCGAGATCGCGTGCCCGGCGGTCAAACGGGATAGCGACCGGTACGACTTCGCCGCCGCCGAGTTCTCTTCTGCGAACAAGCGCATCGCGCCTGCCGCCCTCCGTGCCCTCGTCTCGGCGTTCTCCGACGATCTCACCGAGCTCGCCGCGGCGTGTCAGCAGCTCATCGCGGATGTCGATGGCGATGTCACGGAAGACATCGTTCGGCGGTATTACGGAGGGCGGGTCGAGACCACGGCCTTCGCGGTGGCCGACACTGCGATCGCGGGACGGTATGGCGAGGCGCTGATCACCCTGCGACACGCGTTGGCGAGCGGCGCCGACCCCGTGCCCCTCGTTGCGGCGATCGCATCCAAACTGCGCACCATGGCGCGCGTTGCCGGCCTGCGCGAGTCCTCCGCCGCGATTGCTGCTCGGATCGGCGTGAAGGACTGGCAGGTGGACCGGGCTCGTCGGGATCTCGCCGGCTGGAACGAGGAGTCCTTGGGTCGCGCCATTCAGGCGGCGGCACGAGCGGATGCCGAGGTCAAGGGTGCTTCACGAGACCCGATCTTCGCTCTTGAGCGACTCGTGACGGTTGTGGCAACGCGCAGCGAGTTCGGAAGCTGACGGTCGAAGAACGACAAAGCCCGCCCCGAAGGGCGGGCTTTGCATGAAGCGTGAGGCTCAGAGAGCCGCGACCTGCTTGGCGATCGCCGACTTGCGGTTCGCAGCCTGGTTGGCGTGGATGACGCCCTTGCTGACTGCCTTGTCGAGCTTCTTGGTCGCGGTGGCCAGAGCCTTCTCGGCGGCGGCCTTGTCGCCAGCGGCGACGGCCTCGCGGGTGCGACGCACCTCGGTCTTCAGCGCGCTCTTGACGGCCTTGTTGCGCTCGTGAGCCTTCTCGTTGGTCTTGTTGCGCTTGATCTGCGACTTGATGTTCGCCACGTGGAGACGTTCTTTCGTTCGAGTGATGGATGGACTGCCGGCGACGAGAGAGGGGCGTCCACCAGCGATCGTGAGGGTAAAACCCACACACAAGCCAATCAGCGAGTCTACCAGGTCTGTTCGATGGTCGTGAGCGCGAGGTTCAGGACCGCGTTGAACACTCGCGGTCGCATGGCCGTGACCAAGTGGCTCGTCCGCGGAACAACGATCAGTTCGGCATCCGGTGCGACCCGCGTGAACAGCCGCTCGTTGACCCGCAGCTGGTCAAACTGGCCGTTCACGAACCACAGTGGGACCTCGATCCGGCCGAGGGCCGACAGCAGGTCCAGCACCGACAAACTGCGAAGTGCCGTGTCTTGCGCGTCGAGCGCATAGCCCCCAGCGCCGAAGTCCGCCCGTGTCTCTGGTGGCAGCGTGGCATCCAGCACCCGTTCACTGAGCCACGCTCCGCGGTTCGGGAGCGAGTCGAACCCGCGGGCGAGAAGTCGATAGGTCTGCAGTGCGGCACCGCGCGGAATGGCCGTGCAGGATGCAGCAATGAAGCCCGCGATCGGAGGGGGATTCTCCTGGCCCGCGTACTCGATCGAGAGCAGACCTCCCATGGAGTGGGCCACCAGCAGCACCGTCCCGTGCTCGTCAGCCGCGCGACGGACAGCAGCGTCGATCGTTGCGAACGCACCGTCGAGCAAGAACGTCTCGTTCATCCGCGACCCGTGCCCGGGGAGGTCGACGGCTGTCACGGGGTTACCGCGTTCGGTCAGGTACTGCTCTTGCGCCCGCCACATCGTGCGGGAGGTGCGGATGCCGTGAACGAGAACCACCGCGACCGCCATGTCGGTAGAGTAGCCCGCCGTCGCCGTGAGGCAAGGGGGATGCGACAGTGCGCACGCCGGTAGAATCGTGCGGATATGTCCCCCCGTGCCTCTACGCCGCTGCAGCCGGCAGCTACGCCGCCCGCGCAGATCCGCAACTTCTGCATCATCGCGCACATCGACCACGGCAAGTCCACCCTGGCCGACCGCATGCTGCAGATCACGGGCGTCGTCTCTGATCGCGACATGCGTGCGCAGTACCTCGACCGCATGGACATCGAGCGCGAGCGCGGAATCACCATCAAGAGCCAGGCGGTGCGGATGCCCTGGCAGACGGATGCCGGCACCTTCGCCCTCAACATGATCGACACTCCTGGTCACGTGGACTTCACCTACGAGGTGTCGCGCTCGCTCGCGGCGTGCGAAGGCGCGGTCCTGCTCGTGGATGCCGCGCAGGGGATCGAAGCGCAGACGCTTGCGAATCTCTACCTGGCGCTCGAGAACGACCTGCACATCATCCCGGTGCTCAACAAGATCGATCTACCCGCCGCGGACCCCGAGAAGTACGCGGCTGAACTCGCGAGCCTCATCGGCGGCGATCCGGCCGATGTGCTGCGAGTCAGTGGCAAGACCGGGCAGGGCGTGGAGGAGCTTCTCGACAGAATCGTCGCTGAGATCCCAGCCCCCACCGGTGACGCTGACGCGCCGGCCCGCGCAATGATTTTCGACTCCGTCTACGACGCCTACCGCGGCGTCGTGACCTACGTGCGGATGGTGGACGGCAAGCTCGAACCGCGCGAGCGCATCCAGATGATGTCGACCCGGGCAACGCACGATCTTCTGGAGATCGGAGTCTCCAGTCCCGAACCGACCCCGACCAAGGGCCTCGGCGTCGGCGAAGTGGGGTATCTGATCACCGGCGTGAAGGACGTGCGCCAGTCGAAGGTCGGCGACACGATCACGAACCAGCGCAAGCCGGCATCCGATGCCCTTCCGGGCTACACCGACCCCAAGCCCATGGTCTTCTCGGGCATCTACCCGATCGACGGCAGCGATTACGCCGATCTGCGCGAAGCGCTCGACAAGCTCAAGCTCTCGGATGCCTCACTGCAGTACGAACCCGAGACCTCGGTTGCGCTGGGCTTCGGCTTCCGCTGCGGGTTCCTCGGGCTCCTGCACCTCGAGATCATCACCGAGCGCCTGTCCCGCGAGTTCGATCTCGACCTGATCACCACGGCGCCGTCGGTGACCTACACGGTCACGACCGACACCGGCGAAACCGTGACGGTCACCAACCCCAGCGAATACCCCGACGGCCGTGTCGCGGAGGTGTCGGAGCCGGTGGTGAAGGTCGGCATCCTGTTGCCCAAGGACTATGTGGGCACCGTCATGGAGCTGTGCCAGTCTCGCCGTGGATCGCTGCTGGGCATGGACTACCTGAGCGAAGACCGCGTCGAGCTGCGCTACAACATGCCGCTCGGTGAGATCGTCTTCGACTTCTTCGACCAGCTCAAGTCCAAGACGCAGGGCTACGCGAGCCTCGATTATGAGCCCGCCGGGTCCCAGACCGCCGACCTCGTGAAGGTCGACATCCTGCTGCAGGGCGAGAAGGTGGATGCCTTCAGCTCCATCGTCCACCGGGAGAAGGCATACGGGTACGGCACGATGATGACCGAGCGCCTGCGAAAGCTCATCCCGCGCCAGCAGTTTGAGGTGCCCATCCAGGCCGCCATCGGAGCGCGGATCATCGCCCGCGAGAACATCCGCGCGATCCGCAAGGACGTGCTCGCCAAGTGCTATGGCGGCGATATCACGCGCAAGCGCAAGCTCCTCGAGAAGCAGAAGGAGGGCAAGAAGCGGATGCGCCAGATCGGCGCGGTGGAGATCCCCCAGTCGGCCTTCATCGCCGCGCTCAGGATGGGCGAGGAGTAGGCGCGCGCTGGACTCCGCCGCCCGGACGACAGCAAGCGGGCCGGTCCGCCGCTG
>NZ_JASBSF010000116.1 GCF_030149085.1 Microbacterium sp.
TTCAACGGCGTCTGGAACTGGGGCTACGACGGCGTGCTCTGGTACACCGTCCACGAGGCTTACGGCGGCCCCGCCGCCTACCAGCGGTTCGTGGACGCCGCCCACGCCGCGGGCCTCGCGGTCATCCAGGACGTCGTCTACAACCACCTCGGCCCCAGCGGAAACTATCTGCCCGAGTTCGGTCCGTACCTTCGGGATGCGGCGCGCAACACGTGGGGCCTGTCGGTGAACCTCGACGCGCGCGAAGTGCGTGATTTCATCGTCGAGAACACGCTCCTGTGGCTGCGCGACTACCACGTCGACGGACTGCGACTGGATGCCGTACACGCCCTGCACGATGAGAGCCCGACCCACATCCTGCAGGAGATCGCCGAAGCCGCCGACGCGCTCTCGGCGCACCAGGGTCGCCCGCTGACCCTCATCGCGGAGTCCGATCTGAACGACCCGACCCTGATCCTGCCGCGGGAAGCCGGCGGCTACGGACTGACGGCACAGTGGAGCGACGACTACCACCATGCACTCCACGTCGCGGTCAGCGGCGAGACAGTCGGCTACTACGAGGACTTCGGGGCGCTCGGGGCTCTCCCGAAGGTGTGGACCGAGGGGTTCTTCCACAACGGCACCTACTCGTCGTTCCGCGGGCGGGATCACGGTTTCCCTATTCCGCCGACAGTCCCCACCTGGCGTCTGGTGACGTTCGGGCAAGACCATGATCAGATCGGCAATCGCGCCACCGGTGACAGGCTCAGCGAGACCCTGTCCACCGACCGGCTCGCCGTGGCCGCGCTCCTGACGCTCACTACTCCCGGGACGCCGATGCTGTTCATGGGGGAGGAGTGGGGAGCATCCACGCCGTGGCAGTTCTTCACGTCGCATCCGGAGCCTGAGCTCGGGGAGGCCACCGCGAAAGGTCGCATCGAGGAGTTCGCGCGGATGGGCTGGGACCCCGCGATCGTTCCGGACCCGCAGGATCCCGAGACCTTCCACCGCTCGAAGCTCAGCTGGGCCGAGGCATCCACATCGCCGGAGGTGGGGGTCGACCATGCGCGCCTGCTCCAGCTCTACCGCGACCTTGCGGCGCTTCGGCGCGACCGGCCTGAGCTGACCGACCCCGCGTTCGCGGCCTGCGACGCGCTGTCGGGGAGCGGCCCCGATGGAGAGGACCCCCGGGCGCGGTGGTTCGTCCTTCAGCGGGGCGCGTTGTCCGTTCTCGTGAATCTCACCGGGGCATCCCACACCTTCGCGATTGCGCCGGATGCCGTCATCCTGCTGCACACGGGAGGAACGGGAGTCGCGCCGGTCATCGCCGAGGCAGCACCGGGCCAGGGATCGACGGATGCTGCATCCGTCATCACCCTCGCCCCGGACTCCGCCGCGATCGTCGCTCCCGCCCGCTCCTGACCCGCAGATGACCTCCCGCTCGCTATCGTGAGGGGATGGCCGCGAACCTCCTGATCGTCCCGCTGCTGGCGGCGCTCGCACCGCTGCTGACCCGGGTGATCGGGCGGTGGTTCGCGGTGCCGATCGTCGTGTTCGAGCTGATCCTCGGCATCCTCGTTGGGCCCTCGGTGCTGGCGTGGGTTGAGCCGATCGAGTTCCTCGCGACCCTCGCCCAGTTCGGCCTGGCGATGCTGTTCTTCGTCGCCGGGTCGGAACTCGACTTCGCCGCGTTTCGCGGGCGCACGGGCCGCAACGCCGCGGTCGGATGGCTTCTCTCGCTGGGGATCGGCATCCTGATCGGTCTGCTCGTCGGGCCGTTGGGGGCGGCGATCATCATCGGCATCGCGCTGTCATCGACGGCGCTGGGGACGATCCTTCCGATCCTTCGTGACGCCGGCGAACTGAAGACTCCGTTCGGCAAGGCGGTCGCGGCAGTCGGTGCGGT
>NZ_JASBSF010000119.1 GCF_030149085.1 Microbacterium sp.
ATCAACGCGATGGCCGAGATCGCGGAGGTCGTCGGCGCTGATGTCACCCAGCTCGCCGACGCGATCGGACACGACGCCCGCATCGGCCGCAAGTTCCTCGGTGCCGGCATCGGCTTCGGTGGCGGATGCCTCCCCAAAGACATCCGCGCCTTCGCCGCCCGCGCCGAAGAGCTCGGCAGGGGTGAATCGGTAGCGTTCCTGCGGCAGATGGACGAGATCAACCTGCGTCGCCGCGACCGTGCCGTGCAGCTGGTCACCGACGCCCTGGGCGGATCGGTGTTCAAAAAGAACATCACCGTGCTCGGTGCCGCGTTCAAACCCTTCAGTGACGACATCCGCGACTCCCCTGCCCTCGATGTCGCGGTGCGCCTGCACGGCCTGGGCGCCTGGGTCACGATCACCGACCCCGAAGCGATCGAAAACGCCAAGGCGAAGCATCCGCAACTGAACTACGTCGACGACCGCGACGAAGCCCTGCGGGGAGCGGATGCCGTGCTCGTCGTCACCGAATGGGACGAGTACCGCCGCCAGATGGCACCCGAACACGTGTCGACCCTCACCGAGGGCCGGGTGATCGTCGACGGACGCAACTGCCTGGATGCCGCCGCCTGGCGCGCCGCCGGCTGGACCTACTACGGCATGGGCCGCCCTTAAGCTGCGACGCACACCGACAGCAACCTGGGATACTCGACCTGAGCCCCGAACGGGCAACAGGCAAGGCGGTTCATGCACGGTATTCGGGCGCTCATCGCGGTGACGGTCATCGCGCTCTCCACGGGCGCGCTCACGGCGTGCGTTGCCGACGCCCCTGAGCAACCCGAAGCGAGTTCGTCATCCCTGGCTCTTCCGGTCAACCCGGCGTGCCCGCCCGACTCCAAGCGGCGAGATTCGCGGCAGCTCGCTCACGTTCACCGGGGGTGACGAGGTCGAGTCCGCGGTGAACCTCAAGGGCAATGCCTGGATCGTCGATGCCAATACGATCGACGCCGCCTCCAGCGACGGGATCCGCATCCACTCGATCCTTGACGGGTGGGGGGCATCCAACGTCATCACGGCCAATACGATCAGCGCCGCGCCGGGCAGGCTCGGCATCGAAGTGGTCGGCGCCGCGCCAGAACTGGGAAACATCGTCGGATGCGGCAACCTCACACCCTCGGGCGTGGCGGTCCCCACGAACGTCGCCTGCCAGTAGCCGCAGAGGTTACCGCCCCGTAACGTCCGCGAAAGCCCCCGCTCACACGGCGTCACTACCGTCGCGAGCGGGGGAACAATCGCCATGCGCTCGGGGGTGAGCTAAGCGTTGCCGGAGTCGTTGATTCAGTACGTGGCGTGGGCGCTGCCGTTCGGCCTCCTCGGGGTCATCTCATGGGGCCTCTGGGGCACCCGCAAATTCCTCTCCGCGATTACGCGACCCACCGTCAACGACTTCCGCACGACAGCAACGATCGTGGTGCCGTCGTACCACGAAGACCCCGACGTTCTCATTCGCTGCCTGGGCACGTGGCTGCGTCAGAACCCGAGCCGGATCATCATCGTGCTTGATGTCGCCGACACTGAAGCGCAGCGCCGAATCGAGGCTCTTGGGCATCCGAACGTCGACGTGCAGATGTTCCAGCACCGGGGAAAGCGCTCCGCGCTCGGACACGGCATTCGCCTGTGCGACACCGAACTGATCATCCTGATCGACTCCGACACGGCGTGGGAGGACGACATGTATGAGCACATCCAGATGCCCTTCATCGACCCCGCCGTCGGAGCCGTCAGCACCCGCCAGAATGTCTACCTTCCGAAGACCAGCGTCTGGCGCCGCGTCGCCGACTGGATCATCGACCTGCGTTACTACGACTACGTGCCCGCGATGGGTCGCTACGGCGGGGTGATCATGGCGTCAGGACGCACCGCCGCCTGCCGCCGATCGCTCATTCAACCCCGCGTGTACGACCTCGAGCACGAGTACTTCTTGGGCAAAGAGTGCATCGCCGGAGACGATGGCCGGCTCAGGTGGCTCGTCATCTCACAGGGGTTCCGCGTCGCGCACCAAAGACAGCGCCCGCGCCCTGTCGATGTTCCCGAGCACCTTTCGTGCATTCGTCAAGCAGCGCGTGCGATGGAGCCGCAACTCGTACCGGTGCTACCTCACCGCCATCCGACATGGCTGGGTCTTCCGCACGCCGATCATTTCTCAGCTCACCGTCATGCAGATCCTTCTGACCCCGTTCACGATGTTCGTTGCGCTTGCGTACGTGTTTCTGTCTCTTCGCAGCGAACGACCGCTTCTCGCACTGGGACTCGCCATCATCTGGGTCTCGCACCTCTGGCGACGCCCCGAAGACATCTGGCTGCTGCCGCTGGTCACGGGCGTCATCATCCTTGTCGCGCTGCCGATCAAGCTCTATGCGCTGATCACGATGAACAAGCAAGGGTGGCTCACTCGAACCGCAGACACGCAGGGCGGCGAGGGACAGTCCGAGGCAAGCCTCACAAGACCGGCTGACGCGCCAGCATGACGGCCGACCGCGACAGGCCCACGTTCACCGCCGAAGAGCGCGGTGAAACGTCGGTGCCCGTCCGCTGGCTCGCCCGCACGATCATGATCATCGCGATCGGTGTGCTAGTCGTCGCTGTCGTGATCGTCGGCAACATCGTCGCCGGCGATGGCATGCCCTGGACCTTCGGGCCGACGGATGCCGAGACCCGACCCCTCGGCTCGGCAACCACAGAGACCGTGGGGTCGGACGAGCCAGATCCGGCAGCCCTCGTGGATGCCGAGGACGAGCGCCTCCGAGCCATGAGCGCCGTTTCCACCAGCGGCGGCATCGTCGCCGCCCCCGAATACAACACGGTGGTTCTCGGCGCAAGACCAAGCGCTTACACCGTCGACGACCTCGTGTCAGCCGGTGCGGCATCCGGGCTCGACGATGGAACCATCGAGCTCACCCGTCACATCGTCGTCCGAGCAGGCGCCGTCCTCAACCTCGACCTTCCGGGCGAGACGCTGCGTATGGCCAGCGACTCCGACGGGTTCGTCAGCCTCGTGGCGTGGGGCGGAGCGCTGCAACTTACCGGCGATGCCGACCGGCCGCTGACCCTGGTCGGGTGGGATGCTGAGGGCGCGGCACCCGACACGACCACCGCTGACGGCCGCGCCTACGTGCGAGCCCGCAACGGCACCATCACGGCCGCGAACGTCGCCTTCGACAGTCTCGGCTTCTGGAGCGGGCGCACCGGAGGCGTCGCCGTGACCGCCACCGACAGCGGAACCGCCGCCGGAAGCTTCTCCCGCACCATTCACTTCGGGTTGCACACCGGACTCTTCCTGTCTGGGGTCACCGGCGTCACGGTCGACGGGGCCGAGATCATCAACACAGTTGAGAACGGCATCGCCGTGACAAACGGCAGCAGCGACACGGTGATTTCGAGCACGACGATCACTCGCTCGGCGCCAGCGCAATCTCCATGGATAAGCGCAGCCGCAACCTCACCGTGACCGGATGCACACTCACGGGCTCGCAGCGCTTCGGTGTCGAAGCCGACGGAAGCGCCCTCGCTGACGGCCCGAACCCCGAGGGATACGGGCTTGATCACGCTGCCGGGTTGACCATCACTGCGACGTCGGTGTCGGGACGGCATACGTGCGGTTGCCATTGATGCGGCGGAGTACGTCCAGCTCTCCGTCGAAGAGCACTCCACCCCACTTGAGCTTCTCGGGCCGGCCGACGACGTGCGCGTCGCGGACGGAACATTGACCTCCACCGGCGGCGTCGCCCTCTTCATTGCCGACTCGGTGACGGATGCCGTCGTGACCGGCATGACGCTTACCGGCACTGACGGGGCGGTCTCGGTGGCGGATGCCGCCGTGACCCTTACCGACAACACGGTCCAGGTGTCAGGAAGTGGCCACGCGGTCTCGATCGACGGGGCCTCTACCGTGTCCGCAAGCCGCAATGCGCTAGCGGGCGTCGGGGCAGGTGCTATCGCATCCGGGCCCCGGGCCGACGTATCGGCCGAGGGGAACGATGAGTCGGCCTGGACATACGAGCTCGAAGCCGTGAAGTGGCTCAACCGGCATCCGATGGGATGGATGTGGGCGCTCGTCCTGGTCATCCCCGCAATCGGCGTACCCCTCATCGCACGACGGAACCGCAAACACCGTGAGTTGCGAGCACTTTTCGAAGACGCCGTCATCCGCTTCGGTGCCGCCCAGATCGAGAGCTATCAGCAGGGTGGAGCGATGCCAGTGTCCGGTGTGAGGCCGGTCGAGCCTGAGCCGGTCCCCACCGCAAGCCCCGTCGAATCCGAGCCGCCTACAGCGATCTCGTCGGACTCTCTGCACCAAGCGGCATCCGAGCACACACCGCAGCCTGCCCCTTTGCCTCAGCCGAGCCCGGGACCGACCCCTCCAGTCGTTTCGCACCCGGCGCCTCCCACGAACCCCTATGTTGTCCGAGCCGGATCGCCCCCCGCGGCGCCGTCCGCCGCCGAGCAAGCGACAGCCGCTTCGCCCGGACCGCACCGCCACCACCCGCGAAGCTTCGCCGACCTGCGAGTTGGACCTCTCGCGAACCGTGAGTTCGCCTCACTCCAGGAGTTCGCCGTCGCCGCCGTGCTGGAAGCCGGTTACCCCCTGCGGACGGTTAGTGCCCTGTTCCGGATACCGTCGTGGAGACTCGAGGTCTGGGTGAACGAAGCAGCGCAGTCGCGTGCTCGGGGATGGTGAGTCTCGACCTCGCCAAGATCGAGGGCACCGGATTCGCGCCACGAGACTGGCGCGAATCTCTGCAGGACTTCCTTTCGCCCTGACGTGCGACGCGGTGACGCTGATCGACGTTGCGCGCGGCGACCTTGTCTCGGCGGGACGCATGCACCATTGCGCTGAAACGACGCGATTCACCTCGCGACTGCTCTCCGCGTGGGCGTCGACGAGATATTCACCTACGACGGGGAGTTTTCGGCGGCAGCCCGGCGATCAGGGCTGCGCGCGCTCACCTCGGCGTAGAGCCGCACTTCTCCTCCCCAGGCGGCTCCCGCGCGGCGACGTCTGCCACGTACGGCGCCATTCGAGCTCGCGAGGGCGGACCGGTGGCATCCTGAATCGCGATACCGCACACTGGGACGGTGACCGTCGTGACCGAACCGCAGAGCTGGGTGCTCATCGGCATCTTCGCGACCATCATGCTCGGCGGGCTGACGCTGTCTACGAACCTCATCATGCGCACAGTGACCGCGAGCATCTCGGGGATCGAAGGCCGACTCGCGGGCCGCATCGATGGGTTGGAAGGGCGCATCGACGGGCTCGACACGAAGATCGAGAGCCTTCGCGGCGAGATGAACGCCCGATTCGACGCGATGGGAACCCGCATCGACCACCTCGACCGCGACGTTGCCGCGCTGAGCCGACGCGTGTGGGGCGAGCCCTCAGGAGAATAGGCATCCGCCACAGGGACTGCCAAGCACGGCCGCAGCACCGCCCAGCAGATCGACCACTGGGCGCGTAGCGGTCAGCAGCTTGAGCCGCGTCGGCCTGACGACCCACCGAGTCATCGAGGATGTGCTCACTAGTCGACGCATATTCGTATCTATGTTCTACGGTCTTCCCAGGAGGCGTCAGCGGATGCTCATAGATCCAAAGCATTGCAAGTTATCCACATTTGCTGCCGTTCCAGAGTCAATGTCGGAGGTCGGTGTCATGATTAGTACATGCATTCGAACGGAGTCATCGAGTTCAGCGAGGCGCAAGCCGCCGAGCTGACCTCGATCCTCGCTGCCGTTCAGCAGGCGGATGCCGCGCTTGCCGCCGCCGAAGCGGCCCGCGTGCGCGCTCTGGCTCGCGCGGGCGAGTTGGCTCGTGAGCTTGCCGCGGGCAAGCCGTCCCGGGTGCGCGAACACGACATGGCGCTGCGCAGCATCGCCGCCACGATCGGGGTTCCGGCGCGCGTATCAGACCGGTCGATGCAACGCCAGATCGGCGAAGCGACACGGCTCGCCGAGCGCTACCCCGGCACCCTCGAAGCCCGCGGCCTGGGTGAGATAACCCGCCAGCACGTCTATGCGATTCAGGATGCCGCCGCCGACCTCCCCGACGAAGCCGTCGCCGCTTTCGAAGCCGAGGCGCTCGAGCGGTGCCGTCGCGACACCGTCGGTCGAGTGAAGGCCGAACTCGAAATCCTCGCCCAACGGATGCATCCGCGCAGCTTCGTCGAGCGCCACGCCTCCGCGCGCGAAGACCGCCGCATCACTGTCAGCCCCCTGCCCGACGGGATGTCGTCGCTGTACATGGTCGCGCCGACGCCCGTGATCGCGGGCATCGACGACCGCATGAACCAGATGACTAACGTCATCCTCGACGTACGCAACGCGGCCAAGGCTGCAGCCGGCGCTCCGGCAGGCGACGGCGCCCGAATCCCGGCCGACATCCTCGCCACCGACACCCGCACCCGCGCTCAGATCCGCGCCGACATCGCAGCCGACATCCTCCTCACCGGATCCCCCTTCGCCGACCCCACCGTCACCGGCGACGGACCCGGCACACTCGGCGCGATCCGCGCGAAGATCCAGGTCGTCGTTCCAGCCCTCAGCCTCCTCAAGCCCGAGGGCGACGAGAACGGCCACGCAGAACCCGCCGACCTCGTCGGCTACTCCCCCATCGACGCCGAAACCGCCCGCGCCATCGCAGAAGCCTGCGACACCTGGTGGGAACGCCTCGTCACCCACCCCGTCACCGGCGTCGTCCTCCACACCAACGGTTACCAGCGCTCCGCTGCCATCGACCGACACCTACGAGCCCGCGACCGGCACTGCCGATTCCCCGGATGCCGACTCCCCGCCATCCGCTGCGAGGTCGATCACACCATCGACCACGCCCTCGGCGGCAAAACGGATGTCTGCAACCTCGCCCACCTCTGTCAGCGACATCATTCGATGAAGCAATTCGCCGGTTGGAAAGTCAGACAGCTCGAGGGCGGCATCCTCGAATGGACCTCACCGGTCGGAATCACCTACACCGACTACCCGCCCACACCCGGGGTTCATTTCGCGCCCGATCCCTATGTTTCGGAAGATCCACCACCCCCGGAGGACCCACCCGCCGACGCCTCCGACGCACCCTTCTGACGTATCTCACGCGCCGACACTCCGCCCCGGGAACCGGGGCTGCCCAGGCGATGCGCCCCGCCCTCGCGCGCTGTGCTGGCAGTCACCCGTCGCACCGCTCCTCCCCAGCGCCTTCCTAACAGCCGAACAGCCCTAGGAGACCCCGCGAGCTCCCGTCGGCGCGGGAACCTTGGCATCCTGATGTGACCTGCCGCACACTGGAAAGGTGACCGTCGTGACCGAACCCCAGAGCTGGGTCCTCATCGGCCTCTTTGCCACGCTCATGCTCGGCGGCATGACCGTCATGACAACCCTCCTCACCCGCACCATGACCGCTTCCATCAACGGACTACGCGGCGAGATGAACGGGCTGCGCGGCGAGATGAACGGCCGCTTCGACGGACTCCGCGGCGAAATGGACGCATCGATCAGCGGACTCCGCACAGAAATGAACGCCCGGTTCGACGCGATGGGCACCCGCATCGACCACCTCGACAAAGACATCGCCGCACTCAGCCGCCGAGTCTGGGGCGAACCCTCCGGCGAATAGCACCGCAACCACCCGCAACCGCCCGCACACAGCCACACGGCCGGTAACCCTGGAGACTCATGTCCAAACGCAAGAAGGCACCATCCGGCAACCCCGCGAATCGCGGCCTGTCCTTCGTCGACCGCAGCATCGCCCGCGACTTCGAACGGTGGCTCGCAGCATCCGACGCCTCGCTCTGCGACCCACAGACCGCAGTCCGAGCACGTGGGCACCTTTTCGCACTCGTCAAAAGATCCGGACTCGACATTCTCGAGCCCAGCGACGTCGCCGACATCGCCGACATGCTCCTCGACCTCGGCCCGAGCGCCACCGGCATGGTCGACCTCTTCCACGACTACGTGCACTTCCGTCTCGAGACCTCCCGCGACCCGCGCTGGACCCAGGCCCACGACGAACTCGAAGACGTGCTCAGCGGAGACTCCGGAATCACCGCCATGCTCGAGGCCATCATCGCGGATGCCGAAACTCGCGACCCCGCAACCACCACCGACGCCCTCGCCCGCACGAAGGTCATCGCCGCAGTGACGACACTCCTCGACTGGGTCGGCGCCTCCCGCCCCATCACCGACACGGGCGCCCTGCGCCTGTCCGACATCGAACCCGCCGCAGCCGCCCTCAGACTCCGTGCCGTAGGAGTGCGCACCCTCCCAACAAGCGGCGACCTACGCGGCCAAACCGTCATCGCCGACGGCGTCACGTACGTCCAATCAATGTGGCACCTCGAACCGCTCGCCGCCTGGTGGCGGGCACTCCTCGACACTGACGTGCTCGAACTCACGGCATCCCGAGTCCGGCCCGGTCGCGCGTCACAGGAATGGCGCGCCCGGGCGACCCCACCGCTGGATGTCGCATCCGAGCTGGCCGCCCTCGTCGTCGCCGACACCGTGCTCGGCGACCTCCCTCCGAATCCCTCAGCCTGGGACGCATCACTCTTCCGCGTTCGCGTCACACACGCGCTCGCGGCTCTCATGCCCGACGCCGTCGAAGCGCCCGCACCCCGCACCGAGATCGACGAGCTGTTCGTCCCCCGCGTCGAACGCGAGTGGCAGATGCTCGCCGAACTCGGCCTCGCCGAACCGATCCGCAACCACCCCGCGACGCGCTTCATCGTCCCAGATACCCTGCGCGGAGTCTTCGCCACCGGACTGCTCACCGCCCTCGCCGAAGGCGCCGAGCTGTTCGGCGACGTCGACAACAGCACCGACCTCGACGACGTCGACACGGATGCCGAGGGCAACCCCTTCGCCGACCCCGCCCTGCGCGCCCGGATGGCAGAACTCGGCGTCATCCATAAGCCCGGAATGGCCGCTGAACTCATGGCAGAGCTCGCCCCGCTGCTCGCCGAGGACGGCATCGACCTCGAAAACGGCATCGCCCCCGATCTCGACACACTCAACGCCGCGCTCGCCCGCGCCACCGAACGCCGCAACCTCGAACGCTTCACGCCCGTCGGCGACGACCGCTCCCGCGCGATTACCGTCCTACGCCTGACCGCAGATGCACTGAACACCGACAACCTCGACCTGGCCCGAGCTCTCATCGAGTCGGTACCACCCGACCCCGAGCCCGGCAGCACCATGCCCGCCGTCTCCCACGTCATCGGCGCCGGCCTCGGCGCCCTCGACACCTGGTCGAAGCACGCCGGCAGGCACTACCTGCGCACACGGATGCCGCACCTCAGCACCCACGCCGACGCGGCAGCCGAAGACATCCTTCGCCGCGCGGCCCACGGCCGAGCCTTCGACGCACTGTCACAGCTCATCGGCCGCTACCGCGGCAAGCTCGTCCTCGAAGCCACGGCCGTCGCCGTCGCTGCCGGCGTCCATGCCCTCGCCGACGCCGACGGCACAGACACACAGTCCGCCCTCGCGCGCTATCTCACCAGCGAGCAATAGTGCCACCGGTAGTACCATATGTGGCATGGTCAAGACCACGCTGTACCTTCCGGACGACCTGAAGCGCGCCATCGAGCTCGAGGCATCACGGCAGGGCAGCTCGGAGGCCGACGTCATCCGCTCAGCCCTTCGGGACGGTCTCGCCCGAACGAGCCGCAAGCCGCGCGGCGCTCTCTTTTCGGGCAGCGAACCGATCGCCGAACGAGCCGACGAACTCCTGGCAGGGTTCGGCGAGTGATCGTCGATACCAGCGCGCTCCTGGCCTACTTCGACGCTAACGAGCCGAGGCACGCCGATGTGGCTCGCGTCATCGACAGCGCAGACGGCCCACTCATTGTCTCGCCCTACGTGATCGCCGAACTCGACTACCTGGTCCTCACTCGACACGGGACGGATGCCGAAGTCGCGGTACTCGAAGAACTCGCATCGGGCGCCTGGGAACTGGCCGAGATGACCAGTGCGCGCATCCGGGCCGCGACCGACATCGTGCACCGCTACGCCGACCAGCCGATCGGCCTCACGGATGCCTCCAACATCGTGCTCGCGAGCGCTTACCGCACCCGCCAGATCGCCACCCTGGATCGGCGACACTTCGAGGTTCTGCGCTTCGACGACCACACCGCCGTCGACATCCTCCCGTAACGCGCGCCGAAGTGAGCAACAGCTCCGCCGCGACCCGCTACCGCTATGGGCGCCGCGCTCATCGCAACCGTCGCCCTCAGCGCGCCGGAGGCCGTAACCTACCCGAGGGGGTATCTCGATGGCTCGAACGTACGCAAAGATCGGCCACACCGGGCGCGCAACCAAGCTCGCCGTGGTCACGGGCGCCGCTCTGCTCATAGCAGCCGCGCTCGCCGGGCCACCGGCACACGCAGCGACCGGCGACGACATCCCACCGACCGTGATCATCCTCGACGCTTCCGGATCGATGATCCGAGAGACCTCGCCCGGAGTCACGCGAATGGATGTCGCCAAGCAAGCCACCATCGCGACCCTCGAAGCGCTCCCCCAGAGCGCAGAGGTCGGCCTCCTCGTCTTCGGAACGGGCACCGGGAACTCGGATGCCGAGCGCGCATCGGGATGCCAAGACGTCAAGACCCTCTCTTCCCTTCAGCCGATGAACCTCGACTCGCTCCGAGCATCCGTCAACGGTGTCATCCAATCCGGATTCACCCCGATCGGGCCGGCCCTGGGCATCGCGATGTCGATGCTCCCGCCCGGCCAACCCGGAAACATCGTGCTGATCTCCGACGGCGTCGACACCTGCGCGCCGCCGACGTCGTGCGAGGTCGCAGCCGACCTGCACCGCGAGAACCCGCTCGTAAGCATCAATGTCGTAGCGTTCGGCGTCGACCAAGACGAAGAGGCGCAACAGCAGATGACGTGCATCGGCGGTGTCGGCGGCGGCACCGCGGTCACAGCATCCAACCCCGACGAACTCTTCGCACGCCTCAAAGCGGCAACCCTCAACGACACGACAGTGCTGAGCGCGCGCGGATTCCACGGCGTCCAGCTCGGCATGACCTTCTCAGAAGTCCGCAGCAACGTCGACGACGTCCGAATCGTCGAATCCACCGTGCGTGACGGCGTACGAATCATCGTGATCGACTGCGGCTGGGGAACTGTCGAGTTGCACGATGACCGTGTCTACGCGATCACCCCCACCGATGAGACAACAGTCACCGCGGAACGTTTCGGCCCCGGAAGCTCCCGCGCATCCCTCGAAGCGACCTATGGCGCACCCGTCGCAAGCGACGATGACGTGCCCGGCACGGCCATCTATCGAGCTCAGCGCGGCAGCGCCGTCGGCTACCGCGTCACCTACGACCCGACGACCGACACGGTTCGAACCATCGTCGTATGCCGATGCATCATCGGGTCATCCTCTGTCGTCGACGCCGGCCTGTGGCAGGTCGACTTCGACGGCATCGGCCCCCTCACCCTCGGCATGACCGAGTCGGAAGCAGCCGCCGCCGCGCCCGATCTCACGCAGATCCGAGACGGCGAGTGGGAAATCCCACAGATCGGACTGTCAGCCGTCTTCCACGACGGCACGCTGTGGTCGATCTTCGTGTCACGGGCCCCGTCGAGCTTCGGAGAGAGCATTTCGGGCGCATTCCTGCCCAACGCCCGCGGCATCCGTCTGGGAAACCTCAGCGGAGACCTCGGAGCCGTCTTCCCCGGCGGGATGTACCGGTCGTACGCAGTCGCGGGCTCGACGCAGTACCTGGTCGCCGACCGATCCGGCCACCTGATCACATTTACAGCTCAAGGCTCATCGATCTCCACCGACGGCTCGATGGACGACACAATGGCGAACTCAATGGCGCGCCTCGAACTCACCGATATCAGCGTCGAGGATGCTTCTCGCACCCTCTCATCAGTCGTCCACGACGAGATCTTCGGCTGATCAGAGCAACGCCAGCTGATCTGCCAAGGACGCGAACGCGTCATTGCGCTGCGTAACGACGGTGGCAATGATCTCCGACAGACCCGAGCCCGCCGAGAACCGGTCGTCCCACTCCACACCCACCGTGGTCACGGTGTTGCCCTCCATGCTCAACAGCTGGAGGGTGTCGTCGCCTCGTTGCGTGGGCGCATCACTGTCGACGGTTCGGCGAACGGCGATCAGGGAGTCTGTACCCGCGGGCACATCGAGCGGTTCGATGCGGATACGCCCGTACTCCTCGTCATCGGACCCGAGAATGGCGAAATCCGCGCATACGTCGACCGTGTCGCTATACGCCCCGAAGTAGTGCTCGGCTTCATCGCCCGTCGGAAACCCACGCACCGCGACGGCACCGGTATCCCAGGAAGCTGTGCGCAGACCCACGACCGCCCAGTCATCGCCCCAGAACCACATGGAGCATTCCTCCGGCCCCGTGTGTACACCCTCACCTTCGCCGATACCACCGAGCTCCGCGCTGCGAGCGACGGAACCGGCCTCAGGGAACAACGCGCGCAACTGGCTGTCGTCGGGGAGGAACCACTCCAACTCGTCGCCGACGAAGACCTCGGGCCCATCGAGCTCGGGTCGTTCCGCGTCCGCCGCCGTCCCCGTATTTGAGAACGACGCCGCACCACCGCCCAGAACACCCGACGCTACGAGCGCCCATACGCCACCGACGGCGACGACAACGACGACCGCGGCCGCGACGATCCCGATCCACACGCCGGGGCGAAGCCCCGAGCTCCCGGCAGCCTCGGTGGGCGACGGCGCGGAAGTCGCGTACGCCTCCACCCCAGCATCCGCCGCACCACCCGCCGCAGCAACCGATCGAGCCCACGCCGCGAGTTCCGGATAGCACTGCGGATGAGAAGCGATCTGCGCCGCGAACTCGGGATACTCACCCGCAATGAGAGCGAGAGTCTCGGCATCGGTATCGACCGAATGGAGCGCCTGCCACGCAGCTGTACGATCCATCAGCCGTCCTCCCCCGCGATGCCCTCACCCTATCGACGCGCCGTCACCACCGCATCCCACACGGCATCAGCGACCTCACGCTTCGACCCCGAAGCCTGTGCCGCAACCTCACCCGACCGATCGATCACGACGACTTCGTTGTCCGCGCTCTCGAACCCGCGGGTCCACCCGACCTCGTTCACGACCAGCAGATCGACATCCTTGCGCTCGCGCTTGCGCCGCGCCCGCTCCAGCAACTCATCCCCTGACGAGGTCTCGGCAGCGAACGCCACGATCGTCTGCCCCGGCATCCGCCCGGCTGCAAGACCCGCCACGATGTCGGGATTCTCAACGAGCTCCAGGGTCAGGCGATCCCCCTGGGTCTCCTTCGTGAGCTTCGACTCCGCCACCGCGGCCGGGCGATAGTCGGCAACCGCCGCAGCCATCACGACGACATCAGCAACGGATGCCGCGTCCGTCACGGCATCCCGCATCTCCAGCGCCGTCCCCACCGACACGACCCTCACGCGATCGCTCAGCCCACCGAGCACCTCGCCGTCGATGTGCGCCGCGACGAGCGTCACCTCGGCGCCCCGGTCAGCGGCCGCGACCGCGAGCGCAACCCCTTGCCGTCCACTCGACCGATTCCCGAGGAACCGCACCGGATCCAGCGGCTCCCGCGTCCCACCCGCCGACACGACAACCCGCAGTCCGGCAAGGTCCTGAGCGCGCCCAGGCTCAGCGGCAGTGACCACCGCGAGCGCAGCATCCGCGATCTCGTCAGGCTCGCTCATCCGTCCCGGCCCCGAATCGCCACCGGTCAACGGACCATCGGCCGGCCCGACGACATGCACTCCGCGAGAGCGCAACACCCGCATGTTCTCTTGCGTCGCCAGATGCCGCCACATCTCCGTGTGCATAGCCGGCGCAACCACCACGGGCGCCGTCGTCGCGAGCAGCGTCGTCCCGAGCAGATCATCGGCGAGCCCAGCGGCCATCTTGGCGAGGGTGTTCGCGGTGGCCGGCGCGACGATCACGAGATCCGCCCGTTGCCCGAGCGACACGTGCCGCACCGTCGCGACATCCTCATGCACCGATGTCGTCACAGGATTCCGGCTGATCGCCTCCCACGTGGGCTTCCCGACGAACCGCAGGGCATCCTCGGTCGGCACGACGTGCACCTCATGGCCCTCGCCGATCAGGCGCCTGACCAGATGTACCGTCTTGTATGCGGCGATTCCGCCCGTGACACCGACGACAACGAACACGCGCCCAGTCTTCCACGACTGACGCAGGGAACCCCCATGTGCACTGTCATCATCGACGTCCCCACCGACCCAGGCACGCCCGTGCGCCTCCTCGCGATCCGTGACGAAGACCCCACCCCCCCCAGGAACCCCCACGGACACTGGTGGCCGCAGCATCCGTCGATCCTCGGCGTGCAAGACATCCGCGCCGGTGGCGCCTGGCTCGCAGCGGATGCCGACACCCACCGCCTCGCGGTCCTGCTCAACCGTGCCGGCGGCGATGACCTCCCCGACTCCGCGGTCGTCTCGCGCGGCACCCTCCCCCTCGACGCGGTCCTCGGCACCTCCCCCGGCAAGCACCCCGCGATGCGCGGTTTCAACCTGCTCGAGGTCGACGCCACCTCCGCCCGCGTCATCTCGTGGGACGGCGCCCACCGCCGCGAGACCGAGATCGAACCCGGCATCCACATGATCGCCCACGACGACGTCGACGACCCGGCCACCGCCCGCATCTCGCATTGGCTCGAGCACTTCCGCCTCGCCGCACCGGAGTCGGGTGACGAGTGGTACCGACCCTGGCTAGAGATCCTCGAGCGCAGCACCGCCCTCGGCCCCGTCGACGAGCGTGCCATCATCCGCGACAACCGGCCCCTGGGCTACCCGACGCTCTCGCTCCTGGTCTGCGCGGCATCCGTAGGACCAGACGGCGTCGCGGTCGGTTACGCCGAACTCCCCGCACCCGGCGCGTGGGGTGACCTCGACCTGCACTGACCGCAGACCGAGGCGCGAACCCGGGGGATAGCCCCCTGACGCCGCATCCGTCGCCGACCTAGAGTGGGGACGGAACTCGCGAACGGGAGCACACTCATGTCGACGCCGCAACAGCCGCAAGCCGGTTGGTACCCCGACCCCCAGACCCCCGGCATCCTCCGTTTCTGGGACGGCGCCACCTGGACAGCGCACACCTCCGCACCCAACCCCGCGCCATCAGCGCCGGCGGCCCCCGCGGTGGCCGCGGTCGCCGAGCCACGCAAGAGTCCGGGCGTCGACACCAACACCGTCTGGATCTGGCTCATCGTGCTGCTGCCGCTGGCCTCATCCCTGCTGGCGCTTCTCGTGCCCTGGCGCTCCATGTTCGCCATGCCGGGCTGGATGGCGTTCAATTCCTACGCGCAGCCCGACAACATGCCCGATATGCGGATGTTCATGCAGCCCTTCGACATCTTCTTCTCGCCCTGGTGGTGGGCGATCATGCTCGTCGGCTGGGCGATCTACGGCTTCAGCGTCTGGTTCGCGTACCTCGACCAGCGAGAACTCCGTAGCCGCGGTATCGACCGCCCCTTCCCGTGGCCGTGGATGTTCCTCTCGATCGTCTATCCGATCGGCCGCATCGTCGTCGCCATCCGCCGCACCGGCGCCGGGTGGGGACCGCTCTGGGGCCTCATCGCAACCCAGGTGGTCGGGATCATCGTCGGTGTCGTGATCTCGACTCAGATCACCCTCGCGACCTTCCAGTTCCTCAGCACGATCGCCCGCTACGGCGGCTACTCGGGCTGACTCCCGGAACCGCAGCAAACGCCCGGTGTCGCGCCAGTGAACAACCGGCGTGTGCAAGGCTGGAGGGGTGCGCTCCACGGGCGAGCCACGACCGTGGCATGAGAGTTACCGCACACGACTGTTGATCAGCGACGCCGTCGTTCTGGTGTGGGTCGTTTACGGTACCCAGATCGTGTGGTTCGGCACCGGCAACGCCCAGCTCTCCCTCCTGCGAGACCTGCGCTTCACTGCCGTGTCGTACTGGCTGGCCTCCGCGATCCTCATCGCACTGTGGCTGCTCGCGCTGAGCCTCGCCGACACCAGAACACCCGGGGTCGTCGGGGTCGGCATGACCGAATACGTCCGCGTCATCGACTCCTCCCTGGTCCTATTCGGCGTCATCGCGATCGTCGCGTTCCTCTTCCGCATCGACATCGCCCGCGGCTACCTGCTCATCAGCCTGCCCGCCGGCATCCTGCTGCTCGTACTCATGAGGTGGCTGTGGCGACAGTGGCTCCTCGCCAAACGCCGCGCCGGGAAGTGCGCCTGGGGTGTGATTCTCGTCGGTTCGTCGACCTCCGTCGACCAAGTGGGCTCCGACCTGCAGCGTCGCCGCGACACCGGCTACCTCGTCGTCGGAGCCGGCCTCCCACCCGACGACCCCGCGGCGGCCATCGCGACAACGGATGCCGACATCCCTGTTCTCGGCACCTTCGACGACCTCACCCGGGTCCTCACCGACACCGGCGCCGACACTGTGCTCGTCACGAGCAGCGATGCGCTCACACCCGACAAGGTCAAGCAGATCTCCTGGAGCCTTGAGACCGGCCGCCAACATCTCCTTCTTGCGCCCGGCATCGCCGACGTAGCCGGCCCCCGCATCCACACCCGTCCGGTTTCGGGCCTGCCGCTCGTCCACGTCGAGACACCGCGTTTCTCGCCCGGCCAACGCTTCGGCAAGCGCATGGCCGACCTCATCGGGTCGCTCGTCGCCGTGATCGTGATCAGCCCCGTGCTCGGCATCCTCGCGCTCGCCCTGAAGCTCTCGTCACCCGGCACGGTATGTGTCCGCGAGACCCGCATCGGCTACCACGGCCGCCCCTTCCGGATGCTCGCCTTCCGAACCACCGGCGAGGGCGTCGACGGCACCTTGACCACGACGGCGCTCGGCAGGTGGATGCATCGCCATACCCTCGACGACCTGCCGCAGCTGTTCAACGTCATCGGCGGATCCATGTCGCTCGTCGGACCCCGCCCGCCCCTACCGAGCGAGGTCGAGACCTACACCGACGCCTCGCTGCGCCGCTTCCTCGTGAAGCCGGGCATCACCGGACTCCAGCCGATCAGCGGCCGCGACAACCTCGCGTGGGAAGACGCGGTGCGCCTCGACCTCTCCTATGTCGAGAACTGGAGCCTTGTCGGTGACGTGGCGATCGTCATGAAGTCCGCCAAGGCGGCCCTCCTCGGCCGCGCCGCCCGCTGATGCGGCACTTTGGTCGCCCTAGCCCACACCGGCCCGCGCCACAAGACCTGGGGCATCCGGCGCCCATTCGCTAGGGTCGGTCGGGACCACCGACCCGGGAGGCCTTCCGTGACCGACACCCACCGTGACAGTTTCGCCGGCGCGATGCGCGAAGCACAGCGCCCCACCGGCCCGCTCGTGGGCTCGATCGTCGCGATCGTCCTCTTCGCGTCGGTGATGGCCACCAGCATCCTGCTCGCCTTCATTCCGGGGATCACGGCTCTCAGCCTCACGATCGCGAGTTCTCTCGCCTTTCTCCCGGTGTGGATCCTGCTGTGGGTGTGGCTGCGATTCAAGGAACGGCGCGCATTCGCGAGTATCGGCTTCCGTTCCCGGTCCGCCGCCCCCCGTCAGATCGCCCGCGGGGCGGCGATCGCCGTCGGCGCCATGTCCCTCGCGGTCGGGGTCGCGGTCCTCACCGGCAACATGCAGTTCTTCCAGACTCCCGACGGGAGCTACGCCGCCTGGACGGCGCTCGGATGGGTGATCTTCGCTCTCGTCGCCTTCACGATCCAGGGGGGCGCCGAAGAACTCATCGCCCGCGGATACCTCCTCCAGTCCTGGATGCCGCGCTTCGGCATCCTCGGCGCGATGATCGCCCAGACCATCTTCTTCACGCTCGCTCACTCCCTCAACACAGGGATGAACATCTTCTCGGCCCTCTCCCTCGTCCTCGTTTCCCTGCTCCTCGGGTTCTGGGCGCTCAGCGAAGGGGGCCTGTGGGGAGTCATCGCGTTCCACGCCACCTGGAACTGGGCGCAGAACAGCCTCTTCGGCATCCCGGTGTCGGGCATCCCGGCCGAAAACTCGCTCCTGACAGTCGGCGAGACGACGGATGCCGATCCCCTCATCTCGGGCGGCCTGTTCGGTCTGGAGGCGAGCATCACCACGGTGGTGATACTCGCGATCATGACCGCTGCCACTGCCGTCTTCTGGGCTCGCGGTCGTAACAATCGCACCAGGTAGGCGGCTGGATCTACGGCGTCCGACGTAGCTTTCGCGCTCGAAATCGTCCGGAAACGACGCAAAAGCCGGGGATCTTTCCTGCCCGAGATGAGAGTTCGCACAGTTTGTCTTGCCGCGCCACGTGGATCGCAGACAATAGTGCTCAACCCGAGAGCACGCAACACGGCTCACCCTGACTCAGCACCAGGTTCGCACATGGACAGCAATTCACTCATCACCCTCATGATCGGCTTCGGCGTCGTCGCCGTGCTGGGACTCGTCGTGGGCTGGGCGATGTGGGAGAGCAACAAGGCCGAGGCGACCTCAGATCGCCGAGAACCCGTCCAGCGCATGCCGCGCTACCCCGACATGAGCAGTCCCGCCGTCACGACAGCGACGGTCCGAACGGTAGCCGGACAGCGACCCGTGACCGGAACGCCGATGACTCACCCGTACGCCATCCCGCAAGCGACGTACCAGCAGCAACCCCAGGCACCCCAGTTCGCCGAGGGAACCACCGAATACGTCTACGCACCAAACCCGTCAGGGCAACCCGTGAACGTGGCAAGCGCCGCGTTCGGTCCTGCCCCAGCCGCCTACGCCCCCGAGCAGCCCGCACAACCACCCGTGCCGCCGCTGCCCGCGGATCACCAGGCGCCCGCCTATCCGACCGTCGATGAGCCGGTCGCGGCAACACCGGCCCCCGCGCCAGCAGCACCCGCTTACACTCCCGCCCCTCCGCCTGCTCCGGCACCCGCTGCCTCGGCACCGGTCGATGCAGCAGCACCGGGAGCGGGATACAAGCAGGCCTATGCCACGCCACCGCGAACATCGTCGACGTCGGTGTTCCGACTTGGTCGGGTGCTGTGGGTCGACGACGACCCCGACAGCCACGTTCCCGATGTCGTTGCCCTGCACCGGATGGGCCTCACGGTCACGGTGGCTCGGCACTGCGAAGCAGCCCTGGCATACCTCGCAGCAGAGAAGTACCTCCTGGTCGTGACCGACTGCGGCCGCGAGGGCGACGCGATGACTGCCGCCGACTTCATCCCCACGGTGCGCCGCAACTATCCCGGCGTCCCGACGATCGCCTACGCCCCGGGCGCCATCGTGACCGGCCCCGGTGCGCCGGAACTGCCGCACGACCAGGTGGTCACCACCCCCGGTGAGCTTCCGAGCGTGGTCGGCAGGTTGCTTGGCCGCTGAACCGGCCCGACCGGGCTGCGGATTATGGCATCCGGAGTGTGCCGTTGACAATCCCCCGGCATGAAGTCGCGAACCATGCCATTCTCATCATGGCAAGACCGCGCGCTGAGTGTTTCGGGTCACTCATCCGCAGCGAAGGTACGCGTCCCGCGTGCAGCCCCCGGCTCGACAGCCCCCCAGATCGAGCCGGGGGCTTTGCCGTTAACGAGACCCGGCGGCTCGCGGGTCAGCGGACCGCAGCGGTAACCGTCGTCAGGTGGTCAAGCACCTGGGTGCTGACCGACCCCAACAGGAACCGGGCGAACCCGGTGCGCCCGTGGGTTCCGACAACCGCAAGGCGAGCGGATGCCGCGACCTCAGCGATCACGGTGGCGGGATCCCCCTCGTCCACGTGTACGACGATCTCGAGGTGCGGGTGATCCTTTCGCACCTCATCGGCCATCGACTGCGCGAAAGCCTCCGTCGTACCCTGCAGATCCGTCAGGTACATGTCGGGGTAGGGCGCGATGTCGCCGGTATAGACGACCGGCATCCACGTCGACACCACAGTGAGCGGCTCGGCGAACCGCGATGCCTCGGCGGCAGCGAAAGCGAGCGCCGCGGTCGAAACCTCCGAACCGTCCACCCCGACGACCACCCCCGTGCGCCCGGTCGTGTCAATGTCGGGCACAACGACAACGGGGCAGTGAGCCCCGGCGACGATCCGTGTGCCGTGCGGCCCGCGATGCTTGTCGGCGCCCCCGGTGTGATCACTGCCGATCACCAAAAGCGCGGCATCCGCTGACGCCTCGACGAGCTCCTTCGTCGGGTTCCCGTGTGTCACCCGAACCGTGACGTCGATGCCACGAGAAGACAGTGCCGCTGCCTCGTTCCGAAGAAACGCCTCCTCGTAGTCGACGGCGCGCTGCACGACCTCCTGCTCACCGACGGCACCCACGGCGCCCCCGACCACGGAAAGCAACTCCAGGCGCGCGCCCGTGCTCGCGGCACGCGCGACTGCCCACTCGATGGCGCGTCGCGAGCCGGGCTT
>NZ_JASBSF010000132.1 GCF_030149085.1 Microbacterium sp.
GCGGACTCCGATCGGCACTGATCGTGATGGGCGCGAGCGTCTGTGCGCGCCGGTGCCGTCCAGTGTAGGCGCGGCGGCACGCGCTGTCGCCGGGTAGCGTGGCTGCGTGCAGATCACGGTGCTTTCGGGTGGTGTCGGCGGCGCGCGCTTCGTGATCGGGGTGCGCGAATGGGCGCGCTGGGATGCCGCGGCGCGGGGCCTTCCCGCTGACGCTGCTCACGACATCCGGGTCGTCGTGAACACCGGCGATGACTGGTGGCTGGCGGGCCTGCGAATCGCGCCCGACCACGACTCGCTCTTGTATTCGCTGAGCGGTCAGAACGACCAAGACCGGGGATGGGGTCGGCGCGACGAGACCGAGCGAGTCGCGTCAGAGCTCCAGGCCTGGGGCGTGACACCCGAGTGGTTCACGCTCGGTGACCTCGACCTCGGCGTGCACATCGCGCGCACCGCCTGGCTTCGAAGCGGGGTGCCGCTCAGCGAGGTCTACCGCCGGCTCGGGACGCGCTGGCCTCTCGGAGCGACGCTCCTTCCGGCGACCGAGGACGAGATCGACACCCACGTGCACACCGCCGACGGTCAGCGCATGCACTTTCAGGAATGGTGGACCCGGCACCGTGCCACAATCCCGGCGGTGCGCTTCGAGAACGCCGGAATCGAGACGGCGCGACCGGCCGCCGGGGCCCTCGAAGCCATCGCTGATGCCGACGTGATCCTGATCGCCCCCTCGAACCCCGTCGTTTCGATCGGGCCGATCCTCGGCATTCCGGGGATGCGCGACGCGCTCCGAACGGCATCCGCTCCGGTTGTCGGGGTCGCGCCGGTCATCGGCGGCAGGGTCGTACGCGGCATGGCCGATGCCTGCCTCACGGCGATCGGAGTCGACACGGATGCCGCCGCCATCGCCCGCCACTATGCAGCTCGGGGCGCGGATGCAGCTCGGGGCGCGCAGGGCGTCTTGGATGGCTGGCTCGTCGCGGAGGAAGACGCGGCATCCGTCGATGGACTCGCCGTGGACGGCATCCCGACCCGCGCGGTTCCGCTGTGGATGCGGGATGCCGACACGTCGGCCGCCCTGGCCGGCGACGCCATCGCGCTCGCGCGCGACCTGCGCTGACGCCCCATCGCCCCTTCCGCTGTCACAGACCGCGACTCGCGGGGCTCGGAATCAGCGTTCTGTGACAGTCGAACCGTGGGGGTTTTGACCCGGGGGTCAGCCCCGCGCTGACCACCACTCGCGCAGGCGCTTCTCGGCCTCGGCCTCGCCGAGCACTCCCTCGTCCAGCCGCAGATCGAGCAGGAACCGGTACGCCTCGCCGACCTCCCGCCCGGGACCGATGCCGAGCACCTCTTGGATGCGGTTCCCATCGAGCTCGGGGCGCATCGCGTCCAGCTCCTCTTGCGCCGCAAGCTCAGCGATCCGTCGCTCGATGTCGTTGTACGCGGATGCCAGGCGCGAAGCCTTGCGCTTGTTGCGGGTCGTCACATCGGCGCGGGTGAGGATGTGGAGGCGCTCGAGCTCGTCACCGGCGTCCCGCACATACCGGCGCACTGCGGAGTCGGTCCACGCCCCTTCGGCGTACCCGAAGAACCGCAGATGCAGCTCGATGAGCGTCGTGATCGTGTCGATCGTCGCTGCATCGAACCGCAGTTCCTTCAGGCGCTTTCGCGCCATCCGCGCGCCCTTGATGTCGTGGTGGTGAAAGGTCACCCCGCCCCCGGGCTCGAGGCGACGCGTGGCCGGCTTGCCGATGTCGTGCAGCAGCGCAGCAAGCCGCAGCGGCACGTCGGGTGCGGCACCGGGGTGCCGCTCGTGCTCGAGCTCTATCGCCTGGCGCACGACGGTCAGTGAGTGCTCGTAGACATCCTTGTGATGGTGATGCTCGTCGATCTCAAGCCGCAGCGCCGGAACCTCGGGCAGGAACTGCTCCATGAGACCCGTCTCGACCAGCAGACGGATGCCGCGCAACGGGTCATCGGCTTGCATGAGCCGCACGAGCTCACCGTGAATGCGCTCGGCGCTGACGATCTGAATGCTCTCGCGCAACCGGTGCATCGCCGAGATGGTGTCGGCATCGACCTCGAACTCCAGCTGGGAGGCGAAGCGGGCGGCGCGCAGCATCCGAAGCGGATCGTCACCGAAACTCACATCGGGATCGGCCGGAGTTCGCAGTCGCTGTGCGAGGAGATCCTCGACTCCGCCGGAAGGATCGACGAGCTTTTGCGACGGAACCCGCAGCGCCATGGCGTTCACGGTGAAATCCCGCCGCACGAGATCGCCCTCAAGCGTGTCACCGAACTCGACAGTCGGCTTGCGGGTCACACCGTCGTAGCTGTCAGCGCGATAGGTCGTGATCTCGACCTGTTCAGCGCCGCCACCGGGAAGCGCAATCCGCGCCCCGATCGTGCCGAAATCGCGCCCGATATCCCAGTGCGTGGTGCTCAACGGAGCCACGATGCGCAGGATGTCGTCGGGTCGCGCGTTCGTCGTGAAATCGAGATCGTGCGTGGTTCGGCCCAGCAGCGCATCGCGCACGGGACCGCCGACGATCGCCAACTCGAAGCCCGCCTCCTCGAACGCCGCCGCAACGGCAGCGACGACGGGAGAGGTGGCAAGGGCGCCCAGGCGCGCGACACCCTCAGCCATGTTCAGCATGGATTCGAGCCTACCGGTGGGGGTCCGCGGTCTTGGAGTCCGCTGCGCCGGTCCTGGAGTCCGCTGCGCGCGGTGCCGGGGAGGGGGACATGCCCTCGCCGGCTGCGCCGGCTCCCGCCAGACCCGGTGCCAGCCCCCT
>NZ_JASBSF010000138.1 GCF_030149085.1 Microbacterium sp.
GAGCCGATCCGCCCACCACTGTCCGCGGTCGGCGGGCGCGGCGTGCTCCGTCACCGCTGACTCGTCGACCTCGGGTCGGCGGACGGGAATGGTCCCGTGTTCCGCGCGTAGCGGCTGCCTCGTGACGTCGGCAGCGAGCAAGGAAGCGGTGCCCAGGCCGCAGTCGTAGTCGAGGTCGGGAAGGGCCGCGGCCAGCGCTGCCCCCATCGCCAGCCCCACCGAGGTGTCAAGAGCGCTCGAGACGACGACCGGGAGCCCCGCCTCGGCGACGATCGAGAGTGCGCGGTGCACCCCGCCCAGCGGCTGCGCCTTGATCACGAGCAAGTCCGCGGCGCCCGCCCGCGCTACTGCGAGCGGGTCATCTGCCTTGCGCACACTCTCGTCGGCGGCGACGGGCACCCCCATGTACCGGATGCGGCGCCGAAGCTCCCGCAGCTCATCGATGCTCGCGCAGGGCTGCTCGACATACTCCAGGTCGAACTCGGCGAGCGCGTGGACGGCGTGCTCTGCCTCGTCGAGATTCCACGCTCCGTTCGCGTCGACGCGGATGCGGCCAAGCGCCCCCATCGTCTCGCGCACCGTCCTCACCCGGGCCACATCATCGGCGAGCGTTCCGCCGGGCTCGGCAACCTTGACCTTCACGGTGCGGCATCCGTCGAAACGCGCGAGCACCGCGGGTATGGCATCCGGTGCAACGGCGGGAACCGTCGCGTTCACGCGGATCTCGCTACGTCGCGGCACCGGGGTGCTGTGCCAGCCGAAATCGATGGCTGCGGCAAGCCAGGTGCTGGCTTCGGCATCGTCGTACTCCACGAACGGGGAGAACTCGGTCCAGCCGGCCGGACCACGTAGCAGCATCGCCTCGCGGTGCTCGATGCCGCGGAACCGTGTCGTCAGCGGGAGGGAGACCACGCGTGCGCTCTCGAGCAGTTCGTCCAGCGGCGGAATCGATGGCAGGTGCGAAGCGGCGACCATGCTCTCATCCTGCCCGCAACAGGGCCCCACGGCATCCCGCCGCGCGGGCCCCGAGCGCCGACGCGTCCGTAGGCTGAAGGCATGGTTCTTCTCGACACTCCGGTCCGGCTCGGCGTTCAGGTGCGCCCCCAGCACGTCACCTACCCCCAAATCCGCGACGCCGTGCTCTGGCTCGAGGACTTCGGCGTCGACATCGCCTTCAACTGGGATCACTTCTACCCCCTCAGCGGTGACCCTGATGGCGCGCACTTCGAGTCCTGGACGATGCTCGGCGCGTGGGCTGAACAGACCGAGCGCATCGAGTTCGGCGCGCTTGTCAACTGCAACAGCTACCGCAACGCCGACCTGCAGGCCGATATGGCGCGGACGGTCGATCACATCAGCGCCAAGGGCGGCGCTACCGGTCGGTTCATCTTCGGCACCGGCTCGGGGTGGTTCGAGAGGGACTACCTGGAGTACGGCTACGAGTTTGGGACCGCGGGTTCGCGCCTCGACGATCTCGCCGAGGGGCTCCGCCGGGTCGAGGCGCGGTGGCAGGTGCTCAACCCGGCGCCGACCCGCAAGATCCCGGTCATGATCGGCGGTGCCGGCGAACAGAAGACCCTTCGTCTGGTTGCCCGCCACGCCGACATCTGGCACAGCTTCGTGAAGCCGGATGCCGTCACCAGCAAGCTCGGGATTCTCGAGAAGTGGGCACAGCAGGAAGAGCGCGACCTATCGAACCTCACGGTCTCGAACGAGATCGGCGCGCGCGGCGTAGCCGAGGTTGACGCGCTCTATGACGCCGGGGTGCGACTGTTCACGCTGGGACTCGACGGCCCCGACTGGAACTTCGACGCCGTCAAGCAGTGGGTCGCGTGGCGGGACGCCAAGAACGCGGCGTGATCGGCGGATCCGTCAGCCGACCGGCTCTCCGCAGACGCCGCAGATGCCGCTCGGTGGCACCTCAACGAAACAGTTCGTGCACACGGCTGCAACCCTCTCGGGCACCGACGGTGTCGCTCGGGTGGAGCGGGGTGCTCGCGGCGTCGTGCTCTTTCGGGCGCGTGCGGCCGGCGGAGCCGAGACGGCCGGCGGTGGCGCGACGGCGGGGCGATGCTGGAGGCAGTAGAGCCGCACGAACCCGGCGTGGTTGTTGGGATGCCTGTGTTTGACCGCCCACAGCTCGGTGCGCTCCTTCGGCGGTTCGTCAGCGGGGCATCGCGCGCAGCGGCTCGCCTCACCGGGCATCGCCTCGGAGGCCAGGACCGGGGTCTCGAACGGGAGGGCATCCCGCCAGTCGGACGATGTCCTGATCTGCATCCGTATCTCTCCTCGCGGTCGCCCTTCCAGGCTACCCGGGGAATCGGCGGGTCGACGGGACGGGGAGTGACCGGCGAGCAAACGGCGGCTGACGGCATCCGTGGCCGCCCGCGTAGGCTGGTCGCGTGAGCGTTTCCGAGCTGTTCGACCCGGATGCCTGGGTTCTCGCCCCCGGTGCCGAGGGGTATACCGACATCACCTCCCACGTCTCACCGGACGGCAGGATCGCCCGAATCGCGTTCGCCCGGCCCGAGGTGCGCAATGCGTTTCGCCCCCACACGGTCGACGAGCTCTACCGTGCGCTCGATATCGCTCGGCAGGATTCGCGGATCGGCGTCGTGCTGCTGACGGGCAACGGCCCGAGCCCGAAGGACGGCGGCTGGGCATTCTGCTCGGGCGGCGATCAGCGCATCCGGGGCCGGGACGGCTACACCTACGCCGCCGACGACGCGACGGCACCCGACCCGGCTCGCGCGGGGCGCCTGCACATCCTCGAGGTGCAGCGGCTCATCCGGTTCATGCCGAAGGTCGTCATCGCAGTGATCCCGGGCTGGGCTGCCGGGGGCGGGCACTCGCTGCACGTCGTGTGCGACCTGTCGATCGCCAGCCGCGAGCACGGCAGGTTCAAGCAGACGGATGCCGACGTCGGCTCCTTCGACGCGGGCTACGGCTCGGCGTACTTCGCACGGCAGATCGGCCAGAAGTTCGCGCGCGAGGTCTTCTTCCTCGCTGAGGAGTACTCGGCGCAGCGTGCGTATGAGATGGGCGCGGTCAACCGCGTCGTCGACCACGCCGACCTCGAGCGGGAGGCGATCGCGATGGCGCGCACGATCCTCACGAAGTCGCCGACGGCGATCCGGATGCTGAAGTTCGCCTTCAACGCCGTCGATGACGGCCTCGTCGGCCAGCAGGTGTTCGCAGGAGAGGCGACGCGGCTCGCCTACGGCACGGAGGAGGCCGTCGAGGGCAAGGATGCGTTCCTGCAGAAGCGCGATCCCGACTGGTCGCCGTATCCCTGGCACTACTGAACCCGCTCCCGGACGCCCGTCGTGACGAACCGAGTGCAGGATGACACGCCGCAGCCGGGGCTCTGGCGGCTCATTCGACTGAATTCATCCTGCGGTCGGAACACGGAAGCGCTCCTCACGACTTTGCGCGACGCGCTCGCCGAGACACCGGACGCTGGTCCCGAGCCGGCAGTGATCGTCGAGACGTCGGGGTCGTCTGGCTACCCGAAGTCGGTGGTGCTTCCGATCAGCGCGCTGCGCGCCAGCGCCGAGGCTACCGCGGAACGGATCGGGTCGGGGTCCTGGGTGCTCGCGCTCGAGCCGACGTACGTCGCGGGGCTCCAGGTGCTTGTCCGCGGCATCCTGGCGGGCACGACGCCAGCCGTCATCCCGCCCTCGTTCACCGCGGCGCAGTTCCTCGAGGCTGCCGCGGGAATCCGGGCTCCCCGCTACACGTCTCTCGTGCCGGCTCAACTCACTCGGCTCCTGGACGCCGCGGGCGACCCCGCGGTGGCCGACTGTTTGCGGGGGTTCGCGGCGATCCTCGTCGGCGGGCAGGCGTTGCCGGCAGCCGAGGCAGATCGTGCGGCAGCTCTCGGCATTCGGATCGTGCGAACCTACGGGTCGAGCGAGACCAGCGGCGGATGCGTGTACGACGGCGTGCCGCTGGCCGGAGTGAGTGTCCGTGTCGAGGAGGGCGAGGTGCAGATCTCGGGCCCGGTCCTCGCTGCCGGCTACCTCGACGATGACGAGCGCACCGCGCAGGCTTTCGTGACGGATGCCGACGGCACCCGCTGGTACCGCACGGGCGACGTCGGCGAGTTCGACGGCGTGCTCCGGGTGACCGGGCGCCGCGACAACGTCATCGTCAGCGGTGGCGTCAACGTGTCGCTCGATCGCGTCGAGCGCGTCGTCCGCACGGTCCCGGGACTGGAGGCTGCGGTGGTGGTTCCCGTGGCGGATGCCCGCTGGGGGCAGGCTTCCGTTGTCGTCGTCGAGGGGGACCTCGCTGCCGCGGATGACGCGCTCGCCGAGGCCCGCCGACGCGTCGAGCGCGAGATCGGTGCCCCCGCGCGGCCCCGCGACATCGTCAGAGTCGAACGGATGCCTCTCTTACCCTCGGGCAAGCCTGACCGCATCAGGCTCCCCGCGCAGATCACGACGCTCTAGGATTGCTCCCCGTGGCAGCACCCTCCAAGAAGAAGCGTTCGCGGTCTCGTACGAAGCCGCATCCCAGCTCCGCGAACCACGCGCGCCGCGACCATCGTTCGCCGGTGGCCGCCCCCAAGCCTGCGACCCTGCGTGACTGGATCGGCGCGGCGCGGCTGCGCACCCTCCCGCTGGCTGTCACCCCGATCCTGATCGGCACGGGGGCTGCGCTTCTGATCGAGCGTCCGATGCACTGGGTCATCGCGCTG
>NZ_JASBSF010000150.1 GCF_030149085.1 Microbacterium sp.
CTGCTCGGCGGGGTCGGGCACGGGGACCGCGGCGATCAGGCGCTTGGTGTAGTCGTCCTGCGGGTTGCGGAGGATCTGCTCCTTCGTGCCCTGCTCGACGATCCTGCCGAAGTGCATGACAGAGATGCGGTGCGACAGGATGTCGACGACGGCCAGGTCGTGGCTGATGAACAGGCATGCGAACTTCAGCTCCTGCTGCAGCTCCTGCAGCAGATCCAGGAACCGCGCCTGGACCGACACATCCAGCGCTGAGGTCGGCTCGTCCGCGACGAGTAGGTCGGGTGCGAGGGCCAGGGCGCGTGCGATGCCGACGCGCTGCTTCTGTCCGCCCGAGAGCTCGTGCGGGAACCGGTTGCGGTAGGACATGGGCAGTTCGACCTGGTCGAGCAGCGCCTCGACGCGTCGGTCCAGTTCCTTTCCCTTCGCCTCTCCCGCCAGCAGCAGCGGCTCGCCGATCGACTGGCCGATCGGCATCCGGGGATTGAGGGAGGAGGACGGGTCCTGGAAGACGATGCCCGTGCGACGGCGAATCGAGAACAGCTCCTTCGACGTCGGCGCCGAGATGTCCATGCCCACGGCCGTCAGGCGGCCCTCGGCGATGGGAAGCAGCCCGACCGCGGCACGCCCCAGCGTGGTCTTGCCCGAACCCGATTCGCCGACCAGGCCCATGATCTCCCCGGGGTACACCGTGAGATCGATGTGCTCCGCGGCCCGGAAGGCGGGGATCCGCCCGCGCTTGGGATAGTCGATGGCGACGTCCTCGAAGCTCAGGACCGGCACCGCGCCCGGCGCCGTCTCGGGGCCGCCCGCCGGCTCGGTGACGGCCGCCGGCGATGCGTCCTCATCGGCGAGGCCGAGCCCGAGGTGCGGAACGGCACCCAGGAGAGCCTTCGTGTAGGGGTGGGCCGGTTCGGAGAAGATCTTCTCGACCGAACCCGACTCGACCACGACGCCGTCCTTCATCACCATGATGCGGTCGGCGAGGTCCGCGACCACGCCCATGTCGTGAGTGATGAGGATGATGGCCGAGTCGAGCCGCTTGTGCAGGCTGCGCAGCAGATCGAGGATCTCGGCCTGCACCGTGACATCCAGTGCCGTGGTCGGCTCGTCCGCGATGAGCAGCAGCGGATCGCACGAGATCGACTGCGCGATCATGGCACGCTGGCGCTGACCGCCGGAGAGCTGGTGCGGGTACTTGTGGAATGCCTCCTCGGGATTGGGCATCTCGACCATGCCGAGCAGTTCGATCGCGCGCGCCTTCGCGTCCGCGGGAACGAGCGAACGATCGTGGGATCGCAGGGCCTCCATGATCTGGAAGCCGACCGTGTAGACGGGGTTGAGGGCCGTCATGGGCTCCTGGAAGATCACGGCGATCTCGTTGCCGCGCAGGGCGCGCAGCGTGGCGGCATCCGTGCCCCGCAACTCGCGCCCCTGGAGCTTGATCGATCCGGTCACACGGGCGTTCTCGGGCAGCAGCCCCAGCAGCGCCATCGACGAGGTGCTCTTGCCGGATCCCGATTCGCCGACGATCGCGAGGACCTCGCCGCGCCGGACGACGTAGTTCATGTCGATGGCGGCGGGGTAGAACTGTCCTTCGACCCAGAACTCGACGCCCAGCTGGGAGACCTCGAGGACCGTTTCGGCCACGGCCTGTCCGTGCTCACTCATGGGGGAACTCCTGTCTGCGAAGCTTGATCTCATGCAGTTCGTCGATGTGCACTACCGGCCTCTGGGCGGCCGGATCCTCGCCGTGTCGGTGGTCGCGATCGCCGCGATGGGGATCGTGGCGATCGCTGTGCACAATCCCGTGGACGCGCTGCGCTACTGCTGGCCGTTGCTGCTGGTCGCTGCGCTGGCCGTGATCCTGTTCTGGGCCCCGCAGCTGAGCGTGCAGGCGCACGGCGTGACCGTCGCGAACCCGTTCCGAACCGTGTTCGTCTCGTGGCCCTCGATCCGGAGCATCGACACGCGGTGGTCGCTGACCCTGACGACCGCGACCCGCAAAGTCGGGGTGTGGGCGGCGCCCGCCCCCAGCCGTCACCGCGCCGCCGGGCTCTCGCGCAGCGACTTCATCGGCATCGGGCCGAGCGCCCAAGGACAGCACCAGAGCCTGCGGCCGAGCGACGCGATCTCGACTCCCAGCGGGAATCTCGCTCAGGTGGTGCGCGGACGCTGGGAGGCGCTGCGCGAGAGCGGCGCGCTGGATGCGGGAACCGATCCGTCCGCCGACTGGACGAAGATCAATGTTCCGGCGATCGCGACGATCGTGGCTCTGGTGGCGGCATCCGTCGTCGGTGCGGTGGTCTAGAGCGGGCGTCATCGTTCGGGATCCAGGGGCGAGTGCTGCTGGTCTCCCGGCTCCTCGGGTCTGGCGTCGTGGTAATTGACGACATCCCCGGTGTAGACCGCCTCTCCGGCGACCGTGACGGACGGAGCGTCGGTCGAAGCCGTCGTGTCCACCCCGACGGGGGCACGGCCGCTCGCCCTGCTGGCGCGTGCCATGGCGCGCTCGCTCGGCATCTTCTTCTGGCGCGGATCGAAGGCGTCGCGCAGGCCGTCGCCGATGAAGTTCACGCACAGCGCGATGACGATGATGAAGATGCCCGGCCACCAAAACAGCCAGGGCCGTGTGGAGAAGGCAGCCTGGTTGTCGGACACGATCTTGCCGAGCGAGGTGTCGGGCGCCTGCACGCCGAAGCCGAGGTAGCTCAGCGCAGACTCCAGCAGGATCGCACCGGCCATCAGCAGTGTCGCGTTGACGACGATCACTCCCACGGCGTTGGGCAGGATGTGGCGGAAGATGATGCGCCGATCGCGCGCGCCCGAGACGCGTGCGGCATCGACGAACTCCCGCTCGCGCAGCGTCAGGAACTCGCCGCGCACGAGGCGCGCCATCGTCGTCCACGCGAACAGGCCGATCACGACACCGAGCACGGCCGCGCCGAGGCTGCCGAAAGCGTGCCCGAGCACCGAACCGATGACGATGAGCGGGATCGTGATGACGACGTCCGTGAAGCGCATGAGCACGGCATCCGTCGCCTTGCCGTAGTAGCCGGAGACCGCACCGATGACGACGCCGATGATCGACGCGACGACACCCGCGATGACCATCACCATGATCGACTGCTGCGCACCGCGCATGACGACGGCGAAGATGTCGCGGCCGACCTCGTCCTGCCCGAACGGGTGGTTGCCGAAGGTGATGCCCGCCCCGCCGAGGAACTCGGGAATCAGGCTCAGCGTCGGTTCGCCGCGGTTCTCGATCGGCGGGATCTGCTCCCACGTGTACTGCCACCAGCCGGGGATCCGCAGCCCCCACAGCGTGACGCCCACGGACGTGAAGGCGAGCACGACGATGAAGCCGAGGACGACCATGGCCACGAGCGCCGCGCGGTGACGGAAGAAGCGGCGCCGGACGATCTGCCCCTGGCTGAGCCCCTCGGTCTCGCGCTGCTCGATGGAGGTCTCTGTCCCGCGGTCGGCGGCCGCGGGTCCCGCGCCCGTCGGAGTGTTGATGGTCGCCATCTCAGCTCACCTTGATTCTCGGGTCGAGGGCCGCATAGAGAAGGTCGGCGATCAGGTTGAAGACCACCGCAAGCGTCCCCGCGACGATGAAGAACGCCATGACCGGGTTCGGGTCCGAGACACGGAGCGCGTCGACGAACAGGCGGCCCATGCCGACCCATCCGAACACGGTCTCGGTGATCACCGCCCCGCCGACGATCGCCCCGACGTCGAAGGCGATGATCGTCGTGATCGGGATCAGCGCGTTGCGGAAGGCATGACGGACCACGACGGTGCGCTCCGTGAGACCCTTCGCGCGCGCGGTGCGGATGTAGTCCTGGTTCATCACCTCGAGCAGGCTCGCCCGGGAGTATCGCGTGTAGCTGGCGAACGAGATCAGGATGATCGCGATCGTGGGCAGCAGCAGGTGCGTGAACAGATCGATTCCCTGCACCCAGAAGTTCCCGCCCAGCCCCGGCGTGGAGGCACCCACGGTGGCGATGGGTCGCCCGTTGACGCGGTCGGAGTTGGTGTACGCCTCCCAGTACGACATGTACTTGTCCAGTGCCAGCAGGCCCGCCGTGAGGACGCCGACGATGATGGCGGTGCGGATGACAGGACCGCGATCGTTGCCTCCGAAGAGCCATCCGATCGCGCCACTAACGACGATGGTGAGGGCAGCGAGTCCTAGGAACAGCGGAAGTGTCATCCCGCTCAGTAGGTAGTAC
>NZ_JASBSF010000156.1 GCF_030149085.1 Microbacterium sp.
CTGCTCGCCGATGCCAAGGCGGCTTTCGATGCAGCCGACCCCGAGACCGTCGAGATCATCCGTCAGTTCGCGCGGGCCGAGGTCCCGGACGGGGGAGTGCTCTTCCACGGACTCACGGTCGACCAGGACGACATGGGCGAGAGCCCGCGTGACCCGGTGGCGTTCGAGGGCAAGGATCGTGACCCCGTAACGGAGGCTGCACTGTTGGCCTTCGCCGCTGTCGCCGGTGAGGTCTTCTCGTTCGCACGGCAGCACCGTGGTGCGCTGATTCAGAACGTCACGCCGATCCCCGGCCACGAGTACGACGCCGTCGGCACCGGGAGCCGGAGCCTGCTCGACTGGCACTCCGAGGATGCCTTCGACGACGCGCACCCGCAGTTCGTCGGCCTGTTCTGCGTCCGCGGAGACGAGCGGGTTCAGACGGCGCTGGCGCCGGTCGACCGCATCGACCTCTCGGCCGACGACGAGGCGGTTCTCCGTCAGCCGCGCTTCATGCACGGCATCGACAAGGCATCCGGCGGAACGGGTCGCCCCGAAGACGGCGTCCAGGGTGCGGCGCTCTACGGCGAGGACGGCAAGCGTTTCGTTCGCATCGACATGGACTGCGCCGCCGCCGTCACCGGCGATGACGAGGCTGCCGCGGCGCTGAAGGCGTTCCACGACGGCGCCGACAAGGAGGGTATCTACGTGACCCTCGGCGCCGGCGACATCCTGCTCTTCGACAACCGCCGCGTCATGCACGCTCGCACCCCCTTCGAACCCCGCTACGACGGCACCGACCGCTGGTTGCAGCGCGTCATCATCACCGATGACCTCGGCCGCTCGGCCGACCGCCGCATCAACCACCACCGTGTGGTCGAAAACGAGCTGGTAAGCGCCTGACATTCGCTGATCGCACGCGGCCGGCGCCCCCGAGGGTGCCGGCCGACGTGTGAGGGCAGCACCCTTCGGAAAGAGAGATCGATGGCATCGCGAGGACTCGGTTCGCGCTTCGGATACATGGTGGCCCGGCTGAAGGTCATCGACCTCCCCTCGGTCATCGAGCGGGCCCGGGAAGTATCAACGCAGTTCCACAAGTGGACACCCGCGGTGGTCGTTGACATGTTCTGGCAGGCGACGTTCCACCAGGTCGGCTTCCAGGACTACGTGGACTACGACTTCGCCATCCTGAACCGCCGTGAGCGGCGCACGATGATGACGCACCCCCATTCGAACAAGTACTCCTACACGTTCGATGACCCCGAATACCGTGGAATCTTCTACGACAAGTGGGAGTTCGACCGCGTCTTCTCGGAGTACCTCGGCCGTGACTGGATGATGGTCACCGACGATAACGTCGACGAGCTGCGCGCCTTCGGCGATGCGCACCCGGTGCTCATCACCAAGAAGCAGGCGGGTCGATCGGGCGCGGCCATCAACCGGTATTACTCGACTGAGATCGAGGACTGGACCGACTTCCACGCGCAGCTGCGCGAGCGCGGCGAACTGCTGATCGAAGAGAACATCGTGCAGCATCCGGATGTCGCAGCCGTCTGTGCGGGCACGGTCAACTCGACCCGCGTTGCCGCCTTCTTCGACGGGGAGAAGACCCACATCCTCGCGATCGCGCAGAAGTTCGGCCGTGGACAGGTGGCTGACCAGATGGACTTCGGCGGCTTCTACACGATGCTCGACCCCGAGACCGGAGCGTCGCTCGGCGACGGCTACGACTCGCACGGACACGTGCACAAGCTCCACCCCGATTCGGGCTACCCTATCGCTGATTTCCAGCTGCCGATGTTCGATGAGGTCATCGCCTTCGTCGACAAGGTCGCGCGTCACGTCCCGCAGGTGCAGTACGTCGGCTGGGACATCGCCGTGACCCCCGACGGGCCCGTGCTCATCGAGGGAAACTGGGCCACGGGCGTCTACGAGAACAAGCCGAGCGTGCTCGGCATCCGCACCGGACACCGCCCGCGGTACCAGAAGGCGATGGGCTTTTGATCAGTCCGACCGGGCCGCGCGTTCGGTTGAGTCGCTCGGCGCTCGTTT
>NZ_JASBSF010000375.1 GCF_030149085.1 Microbacterium sp.
AGTGGTGGGGCGATCAAGCCGCCAGCATCCTTGTCAGAGAAGAGGTCCACGCATGATGATCACCGGCACCCCCGAGGAGCAGGCTGCAACGCGCAAGCGCATCACCAACCGGCTCAAGCGCGCACAGGGTCAGCTGAACGCTGTCATCGCTTCGGTTGAGGCCGGTGACACGTGCCGCGACATCGTGACGCAACTGTCTGCCGTCACGAGCGCTCTCGACCGCGCCGGGTTCGCCATCATCTCGGCGGCGATGCGCGACTGCGTCGCCGACCCGGACGGCACCGCCGAGGCCGAGGGCCTGACGCAGGAGGAGCTCGAGAAGCTCTTCCTGTCGCTCGCCTGAGCCGCATCCCCGAACACTCATCGCTCGGACCGTCACGGTGACGGACCGCCATTTGTGCTGCCCGCGCAGCCAGTGAAGGAGACACCATGTGCTATCAGACGACGTGCCGGAAGTGCGGCAAGGTCACGTGGGGCGGCTGCGGCCAGCACGTGCAGCAGGCCCTCGTCGGGGTCCCGAAAGCGCAGCGCTGTGCCGGGCACGAGAATGAGCCGTCGAAGGGGTTCTTCGCGAGCCTGTTCGGCCGCTGACCCACCACCCACCGAACGCCGAAGCGGCTGCCACCCTCTCTCGGGTGGCAGCCGCTTCGTTGTCGTCGCGTTGGTTAGCTCAGGCCGTTCTCCTGCAGCCACTGCGACGCGATGTCGGCGGGCGACATCTCGTCAACCGTGCTCTGCACGTTCAGCGCAACCAGACCCTGGGGGGTCAGGGCGGCGCTCACGGCGTTGATGACGTCGGCGATCTCGTCAGCGACATCCGCGTTCACGACCGGGACGACATTCGAAGCCAGGAAAAGCCCCTCGGGGTCCTCGAGAACGACGAGGCCCGCGGTCTGGATGCGCGGGTCGGCCGTGTAGATGTTGGCGAGGTTGATCGTGCCAGCTTCGAGGTCCTCGAACGTGGTGTCGCCCGTCGCCGAGAAGCCGACGTCGATGCCGTACACGTCGGCAAGCCCCGTCGGCCCGTAGGGGCGCTCGGCAAGCTCCGGCGGGCCGCCGAGCGTCAGGGGCTCGGTGACGTTAGCGAGGTCGGCGATCGAGACGAGACCGTACTGATCGGCGAATGCTGAGGTGACGGTGTACGAGTCCTGGTCGGTCGCGGTGGACTGGTCGAGCACAACCAGTCCTTCCGGCAGCGCGTCGGGCAGTGCCGCGTAGACTTCATCGGCTGTGCGTGCCGTCGTCTCAGGGTCGAAGTACTGCAGGAGGTTTCCGCTGTACTCCGGGAAGAGCGTCACCTCGCCGCTCTCGAGCGCCGGGATGTAGGCATCCCGCTGCCCGATGTTGAACTGACGCTCGACATCAAAGCCGGCGTTCTCGAGAGCCTGCGCGTAGATCTCGGCGATGATCTCGTTGGAGTAGTAAGCCTGCGAGCCGACCACGATCGTGTCGGACATCATCTCGCCGCTGCCGCTACCGTCGGTGGGTTCCTCGAGCGGGTTGCCCGAAGCGCAGCCGGCCAGCAGCAGCGCGGCGGCGCCGACGAGCGCGGCGGCGCGGAGGGTGCGTGTGGTGGTCATGGTGCCTCTTTCTTTTCTGGTGGTGCGGGATGGTGCGGTCAGGTGGACGGGCTAGACGCGACGGTGTCAGGGACCCGAGCGGGCGTTTGGGCGGACCGGGGCCCGGTGTCGGATGGCGTACGCCGGGTCTTCGTGGCGCGCTGTCCCCGCGGCACTGCAGCGCGCTGCAGGAGGGCGAGCAGACCATCGAGGACCAGGGCGAGAAGGGCGACGAGAATCGATCCGGCAAGAACCTGATCGAACGCCCGCAGTGGAAGGCCCTGGATGATCGGGAATCCCAGCCCACCCAGGTTCACGTAGGCGGCGATGGTGACGGTTGCGACGACCTGCAAAGTGGCGGTCCGCAGCCCGCCGACCAGCAGCGGGAGACCCAGCGGAACCTCGACGCGCCACAGGATCTGCCAGCGAGTCATCCCCATGGCGCGCGCCGCGTCGATCGTGGCCCGATCGATTGCCTGGAGGCCCGTGTAGGCGCCGGCCAGCAGAGACGGGATGGCAAGGAGGACGAACGTGATCAGCGCAGCCTCAGCCCGGCGCGTCACACCGATGACCAGGACGAGAAGAATCAGTAGCCCGAACGAGGGAATGGCGCGCGCCGCGCCCGAAACGGCAACAGCGACCTCGCGTCCTTTGCCGGTGTGTCCGATTGCCCAGCCGATCGGCACGGCGATGAGAGCGGCGATTCCGACGGCGGCGAAGGTGTAGCCCAGCTGCTCGAGCAGCAGCGTTGGCAGGCTGTATCGGCCGGACCATTGTTCGGGTGCGATGATCCAGGCCCAGGCGTCGATGAGAAGATTCATGCGCTCGCCTCCGCAGGAGCAGCGGATGAGGCTGCGCGAGGCCGTACTCGCGTCCGGCGCGTCCACGGCATCAGTATCCGCCCGATCAGAACCAGCACGAGATCGATCACGAGGGCGAGAATGACGACGGCGACAACCCCCGCGAGGACCTCGGGGATGATGCGGCGCTGGAGACCATTGGTGAACAGGTACCCCAGATTCGACACGCCCACGAGAATGCCCACCGGTGCAAGCGCGATCGTGCTTACGGCAGCAACCCGCAGACCCGCGAGGATGACGGGGCCGGCCAGCGGAAGCTCGACGGCGAAGAACCGACGCGCACCTGAGAAGCCCATAGCAGTGGAAGCGCCACGTACGCCCTCGTCGACAGAGTTGAGTCCGTCGACAACCGACCGCACCAGAAGCGCGATCGCGTAGAGCGTCAGCGCGAGGATGAGGTTCAGATCGCTGAAAGCTACATACCCGAAGAGGGCGGGGAGCAGAAACAGTAGCGCGAGCGAGGGGATGGTGTACATCAATCCCGTAATCGTGACGACGGTGCCACGAAGAAGTCGGAACCGCCAGGCGAGAAAGCCCAGCGGAATCGACAGGCCGAACCCGAGCAGGATCGCGATCAGACACTGGCGGAGATGTTCCACCGACAGCTGAAGGATCAGATCGAGGTTGTCCAGAACCCAGGTCACGACGGTACGCCTCGCGCGCTCTCATCCGGATCACTGAGCATCCCCTGCGTGCGCCCCTGCCCGTCAATCACAGCCGTACCGGTCGCGGTCTTCTTCAGGTGCAGCGAGCGCTTCCCTTGGTCGGCGCCGATGAACGACGCCACGAACTCGGATGTCGGGTTCTCGAGAATCTCGCTCGGCGTGCCGACCTGGGCGATGTGTGCACCTTTTTCCAGGATGACGACCTGATCCCCCAGCAGAAACGCCTCGTCGATGTCGTGAGTGACGAACACGATGGTCTTGTCGACCTCGTCCTGCAGCCGCAGCAACTCCTGCTGCAGTTCGGCGCGCACGATCGGGTCCACTGCGCCGAAGGGCTCGTCCATCAGGAGAATGTTGGGATCGGCCGCAAGTCCGCGCGCGACCCCCACCCGCTGTTGCTGGCCGCCGGAGAGCTGGCTCGGATATCGCTTGGCGAACGAGCGATCCAGCCCCACCGTGTCCATGAGCTCGAGACCGCGGCTGCGCGCGGCAGAGCGAGACATCCCCTGGAGCACGGGAACCGTCGCGATGTTGTCGATCACGGTGTAGTGCGGCAACAGGCCGGAATTCTGCATGACGTAGCCGATGCTGCGGCGCAGCTTGACCGGGTCCTTGCCAGCGATGTCCTCACCGTCGATCGTGACGACGCCCTGCGACGGCTCCACCATGCGGTTGATCATGCGCAACAGGGTCGTCTTGCCGCATCCGGATGAGCCGACGAAGACCGTCGTCTTGTGCGCGGGGAGGGTCAGACTGAACCCGTCGACAGCGCGAGTTCCGTCGGGGAACTGTTTCGTGACGTCGTCGAAGATGATCACGGCGGCACCGAGTCAGTCGATGACCGACACGTCCTTCCCGAAGGCGACATAGCCCGAGAAGTCGGCCCCGACGCGATCAAACGCGCTCGGGTACGGCGTCGGGTAGGCCCACGCCCCATCGGAGTGCGTGACTCCATCGGCGACGATGTCGTAGTACTGGCACACACCCTTCCACGGGCACGTGTACGGCGTCGGACTCTCGGCCAGCGCGCCGTCGGCGATGCTGCTCGGCGGGAAGTACCAGTTGCCCTCGATCGAGAGAAGATCATCGCGAGACGCCTCTGCGATGACAACGTTGTCGATGACAGCCTTCATGGTTCTCCGTTCGTCGGGGACCGCCGATTCGGCTCCGAATCACGCTACCGGAGGCCTGGGACACTGGGGCGGTTCTGGCCGAAGCGGAAATCCGGCGGTAATATCCGCGGCGCATCAGAGGCGCCCGCGGCTCGGTCAGATCAGACGTGCGCCGGGCACGGGTCCGTGCGCGTGGAGGGCCGTATACCCCGCGGCAGACAACGTCACCTGGAGTTCCAGGGCCGACTCGAGATCCTCGGCAAGGAATGCGGTGGTGGGGCCCGACCCCGACACGATCCCCGCGAGAGCTCCCGACCGCTCCCCCAGTTCGAGCACATCACTCAGCTCGGGCCGGAGCGACAGCGTCGCCTCCTGCAGATCGTTGTGCAGGTGAGCCGCAAGTTCCTCGGGATCGCCGGCGCGGAGAGCGTGCAGCACACCCGTTCCGACGGCCGGGTCTGCGTCATCGTCGCGAGCCCCGGAGATGCGGCCCAGCGGAATCGCGCCCGTCGACGGATGCCCGGCCGACGCGGTCCGCGCCCGAAGCCGGTCGAGCTCGCTGTACACCGCGGGGGTGGACAGTCCGCCATCGGCAAGAGCGATAACCCACTCGAAGCGACCCGTCGCGAGCGCAGGACTGAGCCGGTCCCCCCGGCCAACGCCCACGGCGGTTCCACCCATCAGGGCGAACGGGACGTCGGCGCCGAGCCTCGCAGCAAGCCGCTGCAGTTCGCCAGATCCCACGTCAGTGCCCCACAGTGCATCGCAGGCGACCAGCGCCGCAGCAGCATCTGCCGAACCACCACCCATTCCCCCGGCGACGGGGACGTGCTTGTCTATCGTGAGGTGAACGCCGCCGTCGTACCCGGTGTGTTGCGCGAGGATGCGTGCAGCCCGCAGCGCAAGGTTTCGGTCATCGAGCGGGACTGCTGAGACATCCACCGAGCCGGTGACCTCGAGCCGAAAGTCATCTGCCGCTACGGCCCACACCTCTTCGAACAGCGAGACCGCCTGGTAGGCCGAAGCGACGGCGTGGTAGCCGTCGTCGAGCAGCGGGCCGACCTCGAAGAACACGTTGAGCTTGCCCGGTGCCCTCACCCGGACGACGTCGGAGCGAAGCGGTGCCGTCACGATGCCGCAGAATCCGACCAGATCGGGCCGGACGGCGACAGGTCAATCCCGTCGGTGAGTGCGTCGATCTGCTCAAGCTCTTCGGTGTCGAATGCCGGCCCCGTAACCGCGGCGAGGTTCTCGTCGAGCTGGGACGGACGCGATGCTCCGATGAGCGCTGACGTGACCACCGGGTCACGAAGCACCCACTGGATGGCCATCTGCGCAAGGCTCTGGCCGCGCTGCCGAGCGATCTCGTTCAAACCGCCCAGGAGCGAACGGCCACGTTCGGACACTCGATCCGCCGGCACCGAGTTGCGGCTCTGCGCACGGTCGGCGGCCGCTTCGCTGAGGTACTTATCGGTAAGAAGGCCCTGCGCGAGGGGCGTGAACGCAATAGCGCCCAGTCCCTCCTGGCTCAGCACGCCTGTCAAACCGTCCTCGACCCAGCGATTGAGCATCGAGTACGACGGTTGGTGGATGACCAGCGGCGTCCCCAGGCTCCGAGCCACGGCCGCGGCGATCGCGGTCTGCTCGGCCGAGTACGACGAGATCCCGACGTAAAGGGCCTTGCCCTGACGCACGAGGGTATCGAGCGCTGCGATCGTCTCTTCGACGGGAGTGACCGGATCCATCCGGTGGGAGTAGAAGATGTCGACGTAATCGAGACCCATGCGAGCTAGCGACTGGTCGGCGCTCGCGAGGATGTACTTGCGCGAACCGTAGTCGCCGTACGGCCCCGGCCACATGTCGTAACCGGCCTTGGACGAGATGATCAATTCGTCACGGTAGCGCGCGAAGTCCTCGCGCATCATCCGTCCGAAGTTCGTCTCGGCTGATCCGTAGGGCGGCCCGTAGTTGTTGGCCAGATCGAAGTGCGTGATCCCGGAGTCGAAGGCGTGCCGCAGCAGCGCCCGCTGGTTGTCGAACGGGATGTTGTCACCGAAGTTCCACCACAGCCCGAGCGAAATCGGTGGGAGGTACAGACCCGACGTGCCCACCTGTCGGTAGTCGGTGGCGCAGTAGCGGTCCCCGGATGCCGAGTAGGGGCGGTGGATGTCGCTTCGGCTGCGCGAGAATCGCTGCTCTTCGGTCATGCTTCGAGGCTATCGCGCAGCCGCGGCGGTTGCTCTGGCGATGCGCAGGAACTCCGCAGCCGTCAACTCCTCGCCTCGCGCAGTCGGCGCCACCCCGGCGCGCTCGAGCACGACGGATGCCTCGAGTGCGCTTCCACCCAGAACGGCGGCGAGCGCCTGGCGCAGCATTTTGCGACGCTGCTGGAACGCCGCATCGATGATGCGGAAGGTCAGGATCCGCTCGCCCTCCGAGCCGAGTGGTTCCGCGCGTTCGAAACCGACAAGCACGCTGTCGACGTTCGGGACCGGCCAGAACACCTGCCGCGACACCGTGCCGGCCAGCCGCCACGAACCCCACCACGCTGCCTTGACGCTCGGCGCCCCGTACACCTTGGAGCCGGGGGCAGCGGCAAGCCGCTCCCCCACCTCAGCCTGGACCATCACCACGCCACGCTCGATCGTCCGGAAGTTCTCGAGGAAGTGCAGCAGCACGGGAACCGACACGTTGTAGGGCAGATTGGCTACGAGCACTGCCGGTTCACCGGGAAGCTCGGTGATCCGCAGCGCATCCTGATCGATGACCCGTAGCGCACCCTCGGCGACACCGTGCGCCGAGGCCGTGGCAGGAAGACGCTCGGCAAGCCGATGGTCGATCTCGACGGCGGTGACCTCCGCCCCGGTCTCGAGGATCGCGAGCGTCAGGGAGCCGAGACCGGGGCCGACCTCGACGACATGCTCGCTCGCGCGAACTCCCGCAAGATGAACGATCTTGCGGACCGTGTTGGCGTCGACGACGAAGTTCTGTCCGAGCTTCTTCGTCGGCGTGACGTCGAGATCGGCTGCCAGCGCCCGCACTTCCGCGGCGCCCAGGAGGGTGACGGGCATGGGTTCACTGTAGTTCGCCGCACACGCGGACGTCACGACGAGGGCCAAGCGAATCCGTCACGGCGCCGCGGCAGGGGTACGGTGAGTCGCGTGACATCCTCTTCAGACGCACTCCCCACGGGGACGTTCTCTCTCAACAGCACCTATGGCCGGCGGGCAATCGCCCTCTCCATCGCCGCTGCCGTCGGCGGATTCCTGTTCGGCTTCGATTCCTCGGTCGTCAATGGCGCGGTCGAGTCCATCCAGTCCGACTTCGCCCTCAACGACTTCGTGACCGGATTCATCGTCGCCATCGCCCTTCTTGGCTGCGCCGTCGGCGCGCTGACGGCGGGTAACCTCGCCGACCGTTGGGGGCGCCTACGGGTCATGTTCCTCGGTGCGGTGATGTTCTTCATCAGCGCGATCGGGACGGGCCTGGCCTTCTCGGTGTGGGATCTCGGCCTCTGGCGCGTCGTCGGGGGCATCGGCATCGGCATCGCGTCTGTCGTCGCGCCCGCCTACATCGCCGAGGTCGCGCCTCGACAGATCCGCGGTGGTCTCGCGTCGCTGCAGCAGCTGGCGATCACGATCGGTATCTTCGCGGCGTTGCTCTCCGACGCCATGCTGGAGGGCATCGCCGGCGGAGCCGACAGCGTCCTGTGGCTCGGACTTGACGCCTGGCGCTGGATGTTCCTCGTCGCGGTGATCCCCGCCGCCGTGTACGGCATCCTGTCCTTCACGGTGCCGGAGTCGCCGCGCTATCTGATCAGCAAGGGCCGCAACGACGAGGCCCGGGCGATCTTCGCACGCCTCGTACCTGCCGTCGATCTCGACAAGACGATGAACGACCTCATCGCGGCGATCGAGACCGACAAGAAGAACGCCGGAGTCTCGATCCGCGGAAAGGCTCTGGGGCTGCAACCGATCGTCTGGATCGGCATCATCCTGTCGGTGTTCCAGCAGTTCGTGGGCATCAACGTGATCTTCTACTACTCGACGAGCCTGTGGAACTCGGTCGGCATGACCAACGCGCCGCTGATCAGCGTGATCACGAGCGTGACGAACGTGCTCGTGACGTTGATCGCGATCTTCCTGGTCGACAGGGTGGGCAGAAAGCCGATCCTGCTCACCGGATCCGTCCTCATGACCGTGTCGCTGGGAACCATGGCGCTCGCGTTCACCTTCTCCGAGACCGTCAATGGCGTCGTAACCCTTCCGGGCGCGTGGGGTCCGCTCGCCCTCGTGGCTGCGAACCTCTTCGTCGTCGGCTTCGGCGCATCGTGGGGACCGCTCGTGTGGGTGCTGTTGGGCGAGATCTTCCCGAGCCGCATCCGCGGCAAGGCGCTCGGCGTCGCGGCCGGCGCTCAGTGGATCGCGAACTTCCTGATCACCATGACCTTCCCGGTGATGTCGAGCTGGTCGCTGCCAGTGACCTATGGCATGTATGCGACATTCGCCGCACTCTCGTTCTTCTTCGTGTGGCTGCGCATCCCCGAGACGAAGGGGATGGAGCTCGAGCAGACCGAGACCCTCTTCACCCGACCGAAGGCCAAGGCCTCGGCCTAGACCTCATGCTCTTCCCGCAGCTGCAGCGCGCGCGGCTGCGGGAAGAGCGTCGATGATGCGGGACAGCGCCGCGTCGTCGTGCGCGGCAGTGAGGAACCAGGCCTCGAAAGCCGACGGCGGGAGCGAGACTCCTGCGTCGAGCATCGCGTGGAAGAACGCGCGGTAACGGAACGCCTCCTGCCGCACGGCGGTCTCGTAGTCAGACACGCCGGTGGCGACATCCTCGCCCCAGAACACGCTGAAGAGGTTCCCTGCCCGCTGGATGACGTGAGCAACACCCTCGCGCGTCAGAGCCTCTTCCACGGCGACGGAGAGCTCATCGGCAGCACGGTCGAGCCGGGCGTAGACCTCGGCATCCGCGTGCCGCAGCGTCTCGAGGCCCGCAGCGACAGCCACGGGGTTTCCCGAGAGCGTACCGGCCTGGTAGACGGGGCCGAGCGGCGCGAGCATCTCCAGGACCTCGGCACGACCGGCGACGGCGGCGACCGGGAGTCCGCCACCGACGACCTTGCCGAAGGTGAACAGGTCGGGCGTGTACTTCTCGCCCGCCGCCTCCTGGAGGCCCCAGAACCCGGCGGGACCGACGCGGAAGCCCGTGAGCACCTCGTCGAGGATGAGCAGCGCGCCATGCTCGTGGCACGTGCGTGCCAGCAGCGCGTTGAATCCCGGCTTCGGCGGCACGACACCCATGTTCGCCGCCGCCGCCTCGGTGATGACGGCAGCGATGCGATCCGGATGCTGCGCGAAGACGGCCGCGAGCGCCTCGGGGTCGTTGTAAGGGATCACGATCGTTTGCGCCGCGATCGCCTCGGGGACTCCGGCAGAACCCGGCAGCGCAAGGGTCGCCAGGCCTGAGCCCGCCTGCGCGAGCAGTCCGTCGGAGTGGCCGTGGTAGTGGCCAGAGAACTTCACGACGAGGTCACGGCGGGTGTATCCGCGCGCCAGGCGCACCGCCGTCATGGTCGCCTCGGTGCCGGTGGACACGAGCCGTACCCGCTCGACCGCCGAGACCCGCCCGGCGATCTGCTCGGCGAGTTCGGTCTCGGCCGGCGTGCTGGCACCGAACGAGAGTCCGCGTGCCGCGGCAGCGGTGACGGCATCGATCACGGCGGGGTGGGCGTGCCCGAGGATTGCCGGCCCCCAACTGGCGACGAGATCGACGTACTCGCGGCCGTCGGCATCCGTCACGAACGGCCCGCGGGCCGAGACGAAGAAGCGGGGCGTGCCGCCGACCGAGCCGAAGGCGCGCACCGGTGAGTTGACGCCCCCGGGCATGGCGGTCTGAGCCCGGGCGAAGAGTTCGTCGTTGTGGGTCATCGCGCATCTCCAGCGTCGCGCCCGTCGCGCAGCAGTTGCCCGACCTCCAGCGCCCAGTACGTCAGGATCGCGTCGGCTCCGGATCGACGGATGCCGATCAGGGACTCGATGATCGCGCGATCGCGGTCGATGGCCCCGGCTGCCGCGGCGAGCTCGACCATCGCGTACTCCCCCGACACCTGGTACGCCCACACCGGGATCGGCGAGCGCTCGGCTACCGCCGCAAGAACGTCGAGGTAGGGTCCCGCGGGCTTGACCATGACGATGTCGGCGCCCTCCTCGATGTCGCGGGATGCTTCCAGGAGCCCCTCCCGACCGTTTGCCGGGTCGAGCTGGTAGGTCTTTCGGTCGCCGACGAGCGTGGACTCGACGGCGTCCCGGAACGGCCCGTAGAACGCCGAGGCGTACTTGGCCGAGTAGGCCAGGAGCACGACATCCGTTCGCCCCGCCGCGTCGAGGGCTTCGCGAACCGCGGCGACCTGGCCGTCCATCATGCCCGACAGGCCCAGGATCTCGGCTCCAGCGTCTGCCTGCGCGAGCGCCATCGCCACATACCGCTCGAGCGTCGCGTCGTTGTCGACCCGTCCGTGGGCATCGAGAACGCCGCAGTGGCCGTGATCGGTGAACTCGTCAAGGCACAGGTCGGCCTGCACGGTGAGCCGGCCCGCAGCTGCCGTCCGGGCGACGCGGATGGCCCGGTTGAGGATGCCGTCGGGGTCGGTGGCCCCGGAACCGACGGCATCCCGGGCAAGGGGCACACCGAACAGCATGATGCCGCCGAGGCCCGCGTCGGCTGCGGCATCCACGACCCGCGGCAGCGTCTCGAGGGTCTCTTGCCGAACGCCCGGCATCGTCGCAATGGGCTGAGGTTCGTCCCGCTCGGTCACGAACACCGGGAGCACGAGGGCGGATGCCGACAGCGCGTTCTCGGTGACCAAGCGCCGCATGGCGGGACTTTGTCGCAGGCGCCGCGGGCGGTGGGTCGGGTAGGTGGTCATGTTCGGGCCTCCAGGGATGTGCGCGGAAGGGCGGCGATCAGCGCCTCGACGCTCTGCTCGGGTGCGGTCAGCGACACGGTGAGGCCGCGACGCTCGGCATCCCGGGTCGTACCGGGGCCGAGCGAGGCAAGGAGCGTGTGCTCGGGGAGGGCGCCGACCTGATGGCTGAGCTCTCGAACGACGCTCGTCGAGGTCAGAAGAACGGTGTCGATCCGCCCCGATCGAAGATCGTCGACGATCCCCTCCGCGAGGTCGACACCGACGGTGCGGTAGGCGATGCAGACGTCTACCGCGTAGCCGCGAATCTCCAGTTCGTCGCTGACCACCGCCATGGCGAGGTCAGAGCGCAAGACAAGGCACCGCCCGACGCCCGCAGGATCATGGGCTGAGCACCACTGCTGGGTGAGGGCCAACGCCGACGAGCGCCCGGCCGGAACGAAGTCGACCTCGAACCCGGCATCCACGACAGCGCGAGCGGTTGCACGCCCGACCGCGGCGACGCGCGTGGCAGCAGGAATCTCGATGCCCGCAGCGCGCAGGTGTTCGACCGCAGCGGCACTGGTGATGAACACCCAGTCGTAGGTGCCGGCGGCGAGGTCGGCGAAGAACCGGTCCCGGGCCTCGAGGTCGCGCGGGGGCTTGGTCTCGATCAGCGGCGCAATCACGGGCACGGCACCGCGGTCTGCAAGAAGGCGCGCGACGCGCTCACCCCATGCTCCACCGCGCGGCACGAGCACCGTGCGTCCGGCGAGTGCTTCAGTCATCGAGCTCATCGACCCCGCGATCTCGGAGCACCCGCACGACCCGTTCAGCAAGCGCCGCCCGGCCCGCCGGTTCGGCGACGACGGCGACTGGCGCGGCGTCCTCGACACGGATGCTGCGCGACCCGTCACTCCGGTAGACCGTCGCGGCGACCTCCACGCTCTCGCCGTTCTGGATCGCAGAGATACCGACAGGCGCAGCACAGCCGGCTTCGAGCTCTGCGAGCACCGCCCGCTCCACGAGCGCGGGGATCGCGGCGGCTGGATCGTTCAGGCCCCGCAGGGCGCGGCCCAGCTCGGTGGTCGTATCAGCCGTGCGGATCTCGATCGCCAGTGCCCCTTGACCTGCCGAGGTCGGCCACGCGTGCAGGTCGAACAGCTCGGCGATCTCGCCGTCCCGACCGATCCGGCGAAGGCCCGCTTCGGCGAGGACGATCGCGTCATACTCGCCGTCTGTGACCTTGCGCAGGCGCGTGTCGACATTGCCGCGGATGTCGGCGACAACGAGATCAGGCCGCCGCTCCAGCACCTGAGCGGCCCGGCGCGGGGAGCCGGTCCCCACGCGCGCGCCGGCGGGGAGCTCCGCAAGGGTCACGCCGCCGCGCGAACACAGGGCATCGCGCTGACCCTCGCGCTCGGGAACCGCGATCAGCGTGAGGCCCGGGTAGGCAGCGTTCGGCAGGTCCTTGAGGGAGTGCACGATCAGGTCGCACTCCCCCGCGAGCAACGCTTCGCGCAACGCCGTCGCGAACACACCCGTGCCGCCCAGCGACGCGAGAGAACCGGTGGCGACATCGCCGTGCGTCGTGAGGGGGACGAGCTCGACCTCGAGGCCCGACGATGCTGTCAGCATCCGGGCTACCGTTCCGGACTGCGTCATCGCCAGCGTGCTGGCCCGGGTCCCCAAGCGCACGGTCACGGCGTCAACCCCGCGAGTGCCGGGCGGAAGCCCAGCCTGGCGTTCTCGCAGCATCCGGGCCGGCACACGTCGAACCAGGGACCGAGGGACGTGACCCGCTCGCGCTGCGACGCGGGCGTACCCTGCAGCCGCTCCTCGATGAGGTCAACGAGGCCCGCGACGTAGGTGGGCGATGTTCCCGGGGTCGCGGTGCGTACGGCGACAAGACCGAGCTCGGTGGCGGTCTCGATGGCTTCGGTGTCGAGGTCCCACATGACTTCCATGTGGTCGCTGACAAACCCGAGGGGAACGATCAGCACTCCGCGCCGGCCCTGCGCGGGCAGTGCGGCGATCGCGTCATTGACGTCGGGCTCGAGCCACGGCACCGACGGCGGCCCTGAGCGGCTCTGGTACACCAGCTGCCAGGGGCTCTCGGACCCGAGCGTTCGCATGATCTGCTCCGCGACGGCGGTGTGCTGTGCGGCATAGGCGCCACCCGGCCCGAAGTCGCGGTCACGGGG
>NZ_JASBSF010000158.1 GCF_030149085.1 Microbacterium sp.
GGGGCGACCCTCGCGCTGCGGCATCCGGAACTGCGTGTGTACGCGTCCGACGAGTCGGCCGCCGCCGTGGCATCGGCTCGGGCGACCGCCACTGCAAACGGAATCGCCGACCGGATGACGGTGGTTCGCGATGACGCGCTCTCGACCTTGCCCGATGCGAGCGCGTCTTTCATCGCCCTGAACCCGCCGTTTCACCGGGGCGCCGCGATCGACGAAACGATCGCACGACACCTTTTCGCGGATGCTGCTCGCGTGCTGCGCCCGGGCGGGGAACTCTGGACCGTCTGGAACTCGGCCCTGCGCTACCGCCCGTCACTCGAGAAACTCGTCGGCTCAACCCGTCAGATCGCCCGCACTCCGAAGTTCACCGTCACGGCCTCGACGCGTCGCTGAGGGGCCGGCTCAAGAGGTTCCAGCCCTCAGCTCTCCCGCTCGGTCGGCATCGGCGCCGCGAACGGATCGTACGCCCGGCCGCCGTCGACGATCTCACGGTTGAGCGCGGTGAGTCGGCTCACGATCTGCTCGGGATCCTGCGCCACCGACTTCGGCCAGCCGTAGGCGGCTGCCACAGCTTCGTCGAGGCGGCGGTGCAGTGCGGCGAGATCGGCGAAACCACCCTCGTCCATGAGGTTGTACAGCTTCGTAAGGCCCATGCTGTGCTCGATACAGAGTTCGCTTCGACGGGCATAGAGCGCCCGGGATGCGGCAGCAATCGCTTCCCGCTGCTCGGGCGTGACGGGATCCGGCCACGGGTAGGTGTCGAAGACCGCCGCGTTCGTGTAGCGGAGGCGCGTCTCGAGTGTCGAAGATTGCGCCCTCGCCCATGCTTCGTGTGCGCTGGATAGCAGGACGCCCATTGAGTAATCATCATCGAACGCGAACACGACGACCGCGTTGTTCGGAACCACCGTCCGTTCTACCCAGGCAAGCAGCAGTCGCTTGCCCGTTGCCGCCGCCGCGGCGTATCTACGAAGCGGTGCAATCGCCGCCCGCATGTCCTCCACACGTCGACCAAAGAGCCACCATCGACGTTCGACCGCACGGTTTGTCGAAGTCTCGCGCTCGATCTTGACCGACGAGCGGAGGATGTCGACAGCGGCGGGAAAGGTGAGAGCGCGCTCGAGTGGCAGAGAACCGAAGTCGATGACCCATCGAGACGGTGCCTGCCTGACGTCTTCCGCGATGTCGGCGCCCGTAAGGAATCGACGAACGACCTGCTCGTAGGCGGCGTCATCCGAAGCCAAGAGCGCGCTCGCCACCGAGTCGTCAAGGAGGAATCCCTTGCCCTGCGGAACTACTCCGGCAAAGCAACGCCCTCTGTTCTCAGCGATCGAGCCGACCTCGAGACCTGCCGCGTCACCGGCGCGCAGGTTCGGTGCGATCCCAGATACGACCTGGTCGTCAAGGGTGAAATCTGTAGGGTTCCGAGACGGCGATTTCACCCAATTCACGATACTGACGTGGACTTTCGCGTCCCCCGGCCACTTCTGCGAGGAGACCGCATCGGTGATCACCCCACCAGTCGAGGCAATGTAGGCAAGCGATGCCAGACGTCCGGTTGTCTGGCTGATCGAGTTCGTTCCCACGAGTCCCGCCCGCTGTTCAGGCTGAAGATGCTCGTGAGCGCGCCGGAACCAGTACACGCAGAGATCCTTGACCCCAACGCCGAACTGACGGACGAGCCAATCCACGTAGTCGTCACCAAGGCTGGGGCGTAAGAGCTTAGCTCCCAGAAACGGCGGGTTGCCGATGATCGCGTCAACCTCGGGCCAGTCGGTCTGCAGTGCGTCGGCAGGCGTGATACGCGAGAGGTCGACGAGCGGCAGCACGGGCTCAGCCTCGCCGTACCGTTCGATCATCTGCCGGTGCCCCATCCACAGCGTGACCCGCGCGATCATGACGGCGACGCGCTCGATGTCAATCCCGAACAGATTCGACAGCGGATAGAAGGGCAGCGTGCCAGTCGGACGCGGGGCACCGGTTTCTGCGGCGAGGCGATCGATGCGCTGCTTGAGATCGAACTCGAGCCCGCGCAACTCGCGATACGCGACGTACAAGAAGTTGCCGCATCCGCAGGCCGGATCGAGAACGCGGAAGTCGCACAGCTCATCGAGAAGGGTAACCGCCTCGGTAACTGATCCGGTCGTCTCAATCCGCTCGCGCCAGGGACGCACGATGGTCGGCGCGACGATTTTCATGATGTCGGCTTCGTGCGTGTAGTGCGCGCCGATCTCGGAGCGGCGATCATCGCCGAGCACTCCTTCGAGGAGAGATCCGAAGATGGTCGGGTTGACCTCGCGCCAGTTGAACTCCGCCGCCTGCTTGAGGTGAAGAAGCTCCGACCGGTCAAGGTAGACGGCGGCAGGTCTGGCAAACAGGTCGCCATTGACATACCGCGTGCCCGCGAAGCGCCCCTTGCGGTTGTGGTCACCCTTCTGATTGAGCAGCTGGAAGAGGTAGCCGATCTCTTTCGCGGAGTCGGGATCGTCCTCCTTCAGCAGCGCCTCGACGGTCGCCTGCAGCGGATACCCCTCGAGCATCCCGAGATCTTCGGCGAACAGACACCAGACCAACTGCATGGTGAAGCGCTGGATCTCATCGACCGGGGCCGCCGACCGGTCGAGCATCGAGCGGTAGAGCTCTGCCACGTGGCGGGCGGCATCTTCGGTCAGCTCGCGGCGATGCTCGCTGAAGACGGGCTCGAGAGACTCGTTCTGCAGGAAGAGCAGCGCGTCGTAGTGCTCGGGAAGTTCATCGAGCGTGAACCGCGAACGCGGCCGGTTCGGGAAACGACCCGGCTCCCAGATTTCGAACTCCTGGAAGTTGCAGAGCACGACCCACCGGGCGGCCGGCGTGTCGGTGGCGGGATCGCTCGACTCGCGCCAGTACCGATCGCGCTGGTCGGCGGCCTTCTCCAGCGCAATGCCGGGAGCCTTCATCTCCACGATCATGACGCCCGGCCAGTGGAGGTCCATGAAACCCGCAGAACTGCGGAAGTCCTCGAACCGCGCTCCGACGGACTGGCGATCCGAGCCGTACGCGGCGAACAGCTCGTTCAGAAAGGTCTGTGCCTCAGCCCGCTCGGAGCCGGAGTATCCAGACCACCGGCGCACGAACTCGGTGAGTGCTCGCTGAAGCTCCGCGCCGCTGCGGACCGGATCTGTCACCGCTCAGAACATCCGGGTCTTGTTCGGCACGCTGAAGTACGTCTGTTGCACGAACCGCTTGCGCTCGGTCTGGAGCACATCGACGAGGTCCTTCATGGCTGCCTCGGCGTTCGGGTGAGCACCCGATTTGCGGATGCGCTCGAGCGCCTTGCGCGCGCGCTCGAGCGCGTAGTCGAGGTTCGTGAGCACATCCGACACCTCACCCATGGCCTGCTCGCGCGCCCGCTCTTCGGCAGCCACACTGTCAGTGATCTGCTGTGCCATCTCGTCCCCTTCCGATGCGGCGTGAGCTTCACGGTATGCCCCGCCTGCGACGTCGTCAGACGCCGACGCAGGATCTGTGGACATCACCGTTTCTCCACAACCGGATCTAGAAGTCCCAGTCCTCGTCCTCGGTAGCGACGGCCTTGCCGATGACGTAGGACGAACCCGATCCACTGAAGAAGTCATGGTTCTCGTCAGCGTTCGGCGACAGGGCCGACAGGATCGCGGGGTTCACGTTGGTGACCGACTCGGGGAACATGGCCTCGTAGCCGAGGTTCATCAGCGCCTTGTTGGCGTTGTAGTGCAGGAACTTCTTGACGTCTTCGGTCAGGCCGACGCCGTCGTAGAGGTCTTGCGTGTACTGCACTTCGTTGTCGTAGAGCTCGTACAGCAGCGAGAACGTGTAGTCCTTGATGTCCTGGCGCTTGGCCTCGTCGACCCGCTCGAGTCCCTTCTGGAACTTGTAGCCGATGTAGTAGCCGTGCACTGCCTCGTCACGGATGATGAGGCGGATGAGGTCAGCCGTGTTGGTGAGCTTGGCGCGGCTCGACCAGTGCATGGGCAGGTAGAAGCCCGAGTAGAAAAGGAACGACTCCAGCAGGGTCGAGGCGACCTTGCGCTTGAGCGGCTCGTCGCCCCGGTAGTACTCCATGACGATCTGCGCCTTGCGCTGCAGGTTCGGGTTCTCGACCGACCAGCGGAACGCCTCGTCGATCTCCTTCGTCGAGCACAAGGTCGAGAAGATCGAGGAGTAGCTCTTGGCGTGCACCGACTCCATGAACGCGATGTTCGTGTACACCGCCTCTTCGTGCGGCGTGATCGCGTCGGGGATCAGCGACACCGCGCCGACGGTGCCCTGGATCGTGTCCAGGAGCGTGAGCCCCGTGAACACGCGCATCGTGAGGGTCTGCTCCTCGGGCGTGAGCGTGTTCCACGACTGCACGTCGTTGGAGAGGGGCACCTTCTCGGGCAACCAGAAGTTGTTCACGAGACGGTTCCAGACCTCGAGGTCCTTGTCGTCCTGGATCCGGTTCCAGTTGATCGCCTGAACGTGGTCGATCAGCTTGAGCTTCTCTGTCATCAGTTCTCCGAAAAAATCCCAGGTCAGAGCATTAAAGCATGCAGCTGACGCACTCCGTCATGTCCGTGCCTTCGAGGGCCATCTGACGTAGACGGATGTAGTAAATGGTCTTGATGCCCTTCTTCCAGGCGTAGATCTGCGCCCGGTTGATGTCACGGGTGGTCGCGGTGTCCTTGAAGAACAGCGTCAGAGACAGGCCCTGGTCCACGTGCTGGGTGGCAGCGGCGTAGGTGTCGATGACCTTCTCGTAGCCGATCTCGTAGGCATCCTGGTAGTACTCCAGGTTGTCGTTGGTCATGAACGGCGCCGGGTAGTAGACGCGGCCGAGCTTGCCTTCCTTGCGGATCTCGATCTTCGAGGCGATCGGGTGGATCGAGCTCGTCGAGTTGTTGATGTACGAGATCGAGCCGGTCGGGGGCACCGCCTGCAGGTTCTGGTTGTAGATGCCGTGGGCCTGCACTGACGCCTTCAACTCACGCCAGTCATCCTGTGTGGGAATGTGGTGGCCGGCGAACAGCTCGCGCACCCGCTCGGTCTGGGGCACCCACTCCTGCTCGGTGTACTTGTCGAAGAACTCACCCGACGCGTAGGTCGAGTCGGCGAAGCCCTCGAACGCCGTCCCCCGCTCGATCGCGATCTTGTTCGACGCCCGCAGCGCGTGGAACAGCACCGTGTAGAAGTAGATGTTCGTGAAGTCCAGGCCCTCTTCCGAGCCGTAGTGGACGTGCTCGCGAGCGAGGTACCCGTGCAGGTTCATCTGGCCGAGGCCGATCGCGTGGGAGCGGTCGTTGCCGTCCTCGATCGAGCGCACCGACGAGATGTGGCTCTGGTCGCTGACGGCGGTGAGGGCACGGATGGCGGTGTCTACCGTGAGACCGAGGTCGCCGCCATCCATCGCCAGGGCGATGTTCATCGACCCGAGGTTGCAGGAGATGTCCTTGCCGATCTGGTCGTACGAGAGGTCCTCGTTGTAGGTCGTCGGGGTGTTGACCTGCAGGATCTCCGAGCACAGGTTCGACATGTTGATCCGGCCCTTGATGGGGTTGGCCCGGTTCACCGTGTCTTCGAACATGATGTACGGGTAGCCGGACTCGAACTGGATCTCGGCGAGGGTCTGGAAGAACTCTCGCGCGTTGATCTTGCTCTTCTTGATGCGCGGGTCATCGACCATCTCGCGGTACTTCTCGGTGACCGAGATGTCGCCGAACGGCACACCGTAGACGCGCTCGACGTCGTAGGGCGAGAAGAGGTACATGTCCTCGCCGTTCTTGGCCAGCTCGAAGGTGATGTCGGGAACGACAACCCCGAGCGAGAGGGTCTTGATACGGATCTTCTCGTCAGCGTTCTCGCGCTTGGTGTCGAGGAACTTCAGGATGTCGGGGTGGTGAGCCGACAGGTAGACAGCGCCCGCGCCCTGACGTGCCCCGAGCTGGTTGGCGTAGCTGAAGCTGTCTTCGAGCAGCTTCATGACGGGGATGATGCCGCTTGACTGGTTTTCGATCTGCTTGATCGGGGCTCCAGCCTCGCGGATGTTCGAGAGCAGCAGCGCGACACCGCCGCCGCGCTTGCTCAGCTGCAGGGCGGAGTTGATGCCGCGGGCGATCGACTCCATGTTGTCTTCGATGCGCAACAGGAAGCACGAGACGAGCTCACCGCGCTGCGCCTTGCCGGTGTTCAGGAACGTCGGGGTTGCGGGCTGGAAGCGGCCCGAGATGATCTCGTCGACAAGTTGGGTAGCCAGAGCCTCGTCGCCGTCGGCAAGACCGAGGGCCGTCATCACGACACGGTCTTCGAAGCGCTCGAGGTAGCGCTTGCCGTCGAAGGTTTTGAGCGTGTAGCTCGTGTAGTACTTGAAGGCTCCGAGGAAGGTCTCGAAGCGGAACTTCTTCTCGAACGCGTGGTCGTGCAGCGACGAGATGAACTCGAATGAGTACTTCTCGAGCACGGCGGGCTCGTAGTACTGCTTGTCGACCAGGTAGTCGAGCTTCTCCTTCAGCGAGTGGAAGAAGACGGTGTTCTGGTTGACGTGCTGCAGGAAGTACTCACGAGCAGCACGCTTGTCGGCATCGAACTGGATCTTCCCGTCCGGGCCGTACAGATTCAGCATCGCGTTGAGCGCGTGATAGTCGAGCCCCTCGAAACGGGCCTCCGTCTTGAATGCCATGTCTGTCACTGCAGCTTCCACCATCGTTCCAATCCTTCGCTCACGCGGGTGACGTCTTCTGACGTGCCGAACAGTTCGAGCCGGTACAAGTGCGGCACGTGACACTTGCGGCTGATGATGTCGCCGGCGGCGCAAAAGGCGTCGCCGAAGTTGGTGTTTCCCGCGGCGATGACACCACGGATGAGTGTTCGGTTCTGCTCGACGTTGAGGAACCGGATGACTTGCTTGGGGACCGCACCCCGTTCCTCGCCGCGACCCTGGCCTCCCCCGTAGGTGGGGGTGACCAGGACGAAGGGCTCATCGACGAGGAGCATCGGCTCGGATGCGAAGAGCGGGATGCGCTCAGCGCGCAAACCCAACTTCTCGATGAAGCGCGCCGTGTTCTGCGAAACGCTCGAGAAGTACACGAGCAACGGCGTCTCTGTCGCGATCGCCGTGCTCATGGCTCAGGCGAGGCGCGAAGCGAGCTCGTCGATCTTGTCGGGGCGGAAGCCCGACCAGTGGTCCTCGTCGGTGATGACGACGGGGGCCTGCAGGTAGCCCAGCGCCTTGACCTGCTCGAGGGCCGCGGGGTCCTGCGAGAGGTCGAGAACTTCGTAATCGATGCCCTTGGAATCCAGCGCGCGGTAGGTAGCAGTGCACTGCACGCAGGCCGGCTTGGTGTAGACCGTGATCGCCATGTTAGGTCCGTTGTCCCCTCAAAATCCTTCGTCGAACCGGCAGCTCCCCCACCGGGAGTCCAATACTACATATGGGTGCCGACATCAGATAGCACCACAAGGGGTAGTAGTTACATTCGTGTAGTTTTCCACCGCTCTCCTCAGATACAACGCGATTTGTCCACCGTTTCATCCACAGATCGACGAGTCCGCGAAACCTGGGAGAAGCCTGAAATCACGCGGGTTCGGGCGCCTGCATCCGACATCCCTCCACAGCGCGACGCTACGGCGATCCACCGACATCGAATTCGCCTGTGGATTGTGCTCCCGGCGTGTCGCGGCGTGTCGCGGCATCCGTCGACGCACTGCGTCGTCCGTGTTCCGATATCGCCGAACCGGTTCGGCACGACTACCGTAGGAGGGTGGCGGGTTATGGAGAACTGCTGCGCACTCCGGGGGTCGCGCGCATCATCGCTGCGCAGCTGACGGCGCGGTTCCCGAACGGGATGACGAGCCTGGCGATCCTGCTGCACATCGAGCAGGTCACCGGCTCCTACGGGTCTGCAGGGCTCGTGCTGGCTGCGACCTCTGTCGGGCAGGCGGTTGCGGGTCCGATCACGAGCCGGTGGATGGGCCTGTGGGGCATGCGGCGGGTCCTCACCGTGACTCTCGCGATCTGCGCTGCCGCCATCGCGGGCATCGCGGCCTTCACCCTCCCGCTTCCGGCCTATATGGTGCTGGGGCTCGTCGCGGGCCTCTCCACCCCGCCGGTGCAGGCAGCGGTTCGAACGATCTACCCCAAGATGGTCAACTCGCGACAGGTGACTCCCCTGTACTCGCTGGATGCCTCGCTGCAGGAGATCATCTGGGTCGTCGCTCCCGTGCTCATCACGTTCGTCGCGACGCAGATCGGCACGGTCCAAGCCCTCGCGCTCATCGTCATCGTGCTGCTGGGCGGCGGCGCGTGGTTCATCCTCTCCCCCGAGGTCGGCCGGGTGCGCATCCCTCGCAGTCGGCGCAGCTTCGGAAAGGTGCTCGGCAAGCCCGCGGTGCTGCTGGCAACGGTCGTCGGCTTCCTCTTGATCGGTGCCTGTGCCGCCGTCGAGGTCGGCGTGGTCGCCACCTTCGGACACGAGGGGATCGAGGCGGGCCTTGTGCTTGCCGTCTTCGCCGTCGGAAGCCTCGCCGGCGGTCTCTCCTTCGGGCATATCCCGATCGGACCATGGGCGACGGCCAGACGGATGCTGATCGTTGCGGCAGGACTCAGCCTCACGATGATCTCGCTCAACGCCTGGTGGCTGGGCGCGACACTCGCCGTCGCGGGACTCGGTGTAGCGCCAGCACTCGCAGTGATCTTCGCGATGACATCTGCGAGCGTCAAGTTCAGCGAGACCGCCGAGGCCTACGGCTGGATTGGAACCGGACAGCTCATCGGTGCGGCCGCAGGTTCGGCAGTCGCGGGTTTCCTCGTCGACGGCGCGGGCCCCCAGGGCGCCTACCTCGCGGCAGCGCTGTTCGCAGCGACCGGCGCGATCGTGGCTATCGTGTTCGTCCGCGGCTTCCCCGACCTGCGCGATCGGGACCCGAGCCCCATCCCGGATACCGAGCCCGTCCCCACGATCACCTGACCGCGCGTTCACCACGCGCGCCTACGATGAACCCGTGACCTACACCCGGCTCGCCTGGACGCTTCTCGCCATTGCGCTACTGATCGTCGCGGTCTTCGAGAGCATCGGCCACGGATGGGTCACTGCCGGGATCATCATCGTGTTCGCGGTGCTCCCCGACATCGCCCTGATCGGAGCGTTCGGCGGCCAACGCGGCATCCTGCGCCCCGAGCGCGTCGCGTTCTACAACTGGTTGCATCAGGCGTGGATTTCCGCGCTGCTGTTCTTCCTCGGCGGCTCCATGGCGTATCTGTGGGAGATGCGGGAGGTCGGACTGCCGCTGTTCTGGTGCGGCATGGGCTGGCTGCTTCACATCGCGCTGGATCGGACTTTCGGGTTCGGGATGCGAGCCCCCGACGGCACGATCATTCCCGTCGGCACGTACGGGCCGCGCGCGCGCTGAAAGGATGCCGAAGCCATGACCACTCCCCTCGTTCTGCCTCGGCAGGGGTGGGGTGACCTGTCATCCCCCCGCCGAGCACTGCTCGTCCACGGTCTGGGGTCCACGGGCGCCCTGATGTGGCGTTTCGGCGTAGAGCTGAGCGAGCGCGGTTGGTTTGCCGAGGCCGTCGATCTGCGCGGGCACGGGCGCGCCCCGCGGGCGCTCGACTACACGATCGACGCTTATGCCGCGGACCTAGCACTCTGCAGTCCCGCTGATGAGAGGCCGTGGGATCTCGTCATCGGCCACTCGCTGGGCGGCGCAGCAGCGGTCGTTGCTGCAGCGTCCGTCCCGGATTGGACTGACCGGCTCGTGCTCATCGATCCGGCTATCCAGCTCGATGAGCCAGACCGCGAGCAGGTGCGCGAGAGCCAACAACGTCAGTTCGACGACCCGAGCGCCGAGGCGGTGCGCGCCGAGCATCCGTCGTGGCATCCGCTGGACATCGAACTCAAAGTGCAGAGCATCCAGCAGGTCAGCCGCTGGGCGGTCGAGCAGACGAGCGAGCAGAATCCGGAATGGGATGTGCGGCTTCCTGCGTTGTCCCTGGATGTGCCCATCCATGTCATAGCCGGCGACCCCACCGTATATGCGCTTTTCCGCGGCGACATCGTCGAGCAGTTGCTGACCCGGCCGTCCATCACGATGTCCGTCGTCGAGGGAGCCGGGCACTCGCCGCACCGCGATGCGCCCGACCAAACAATGCGCCAGCTTTGGGAGGCCCTCGCATGACTGCGGCGACCGTCGACCCGGCATCCGTGCTGCCCGATGAACTGCTCGAGCGGTTCCGCGAGCGTGCGGCGCGGCACGACAGCGACAACACCTTCCCACACGACGACCTCGCCGACCTGACGGATGCCGGGTACCTCGCGCTGTTCGCTCCGACGGAACTCGGCGGGTCGGGCCTCGGTCTTGCCGAGGTGTCGCTCCTGCAGCAGCGCCTGGCTACCGCAGCCCCGGCGACAGCGCTTGCGATCAACATGCACCTTGTGTGGACCGGTGTCGCGAAGGCGCTCGCCGATCGCGGCGTCGACGACCTGCGCTTCGTGCTCGAAGGCGCCGTGGCCGGCGAGATCTTCGCGTTCGGCATCAGCGAGGCGGGCAACGATCTCGTGCTCTTCGGCAGTGACACGGATGCCGCGCCGCAGCCCGACGGCTCATATGCCTTCACCGGCACGAAGATCTTCACCTCCCTCGCCCCGGTCTGGACGCAGCTCGGGCTCCACGGCCTGGACACCACCTCTCCTGACGGCCCGAAGATGGTCTACGCGTTCGTGCCGCGGTCCGAAGAGGATGCCGGACGAATCGTCACCCGCGACGACTGGAACACGCTCGGCATGCGCGCCACCCAATCCCGCACGACGCAACTGCGCGGGGCGATTGCAGCGGCAGACCGGGTCGTGCGCCGCATCCCGCCCGGACCGAACCCGGACCCGATCGTGTTCGGCATCTTCAGCGTCTTCGAGATCCTGCTGGCGTCGGTCTACACCGGAATCGCGCGGCGGGCACTGGATGTCGCTGTCGAGACCGTCGGCACGCGCCGGTCGAAGAAGACGGGACTGACCTACAGCCAGGATCCCGATATCCGATGGCGGATCGCCGACATGGCGCTCGCGTACGACGCGCTGCCTCCGCAGCTGGACGCGCTCAGCCGCGACATCGACACCCTCGTCGATCACGGGCCGCGGTGGTTCTCGCTCCTGTCGGGCGTGAAACACCGCGCCGTGACGATGGCCAAGGCCGTCGTGGATGATGCGATCCTCGTGGCAGGCGGGTCGAGCTACTTCGCGGGGAGCGAGCTCAGCCGGCTCTACCGCGACGTGCTCGCCGGAATGTTCCATCCATCCGACCCGGAGTCGGCTCACTCCACCGTGGCGACGGCGTGGCTCGGGCCGGTTTCGGGTTGAGCTCTCGCGCTTCCTGATCGGCGTGACCAGCGGCGTGTGAGGATGTGGACATGGCACGCACGCCGACCTCCGCGCTGAGCCCCACCGACCAGGAACGCCGACGCGGACTTCGCACCATGAAATCCGTCGCGCTCGGCGCCTTGCTCCTCATGGCAGTCCTGTTCCTCGTCGGCTTCATCGGCCAACAACAGGTTCCGGGGCTCGCCTACCTGCGCGCAGCAGCCGAAGGCGGGATGGTCGGCGCACTGGCCGACTGGTTCGCAGTGACTGCGCTGTTTCGGCATCCGTTGGGGATCCCGATCCCCCACACCGCGATCATCCCGCGGCGGAAGGACGAGATCGGTCAGTCGCTGGGCGAGTTCGTCGAGACGAACTTCCTCGCGACGGATGTCGTGCGCACCAAGCTCGAATCGACCTCGATCGCCGCGCGTCTGGGTGCGTGGCTGAGCGATCCCGCGCACGCGGCGCGGATTGGGTCGGAAGCGGCGGCGATGGGTTCCGGCATCCTTCGCGCCCTCAGCGACGACGACGCTCAAGAAGTCATCACCGCCCTCGCCCGCGAGCACCTCATCGTGCCGGAGTGGTCGCCGGCGATCGGCGAGTGGCTCGGCCGCATCGTCGACGCCGACGCCCATCGAACCGCCGTGGACCTCGCCGCCGAGAACATCGACGAGTGGCTCGCGAACAACCGGGATGCCTTCACGGGCCTGGTTTCGGGGCGCCTTCCCCCGTGGGTGCCGAGCATCGCCGCGCGCCTCGTCGACGAGACCGTGTACTCCGAGGCCGTCGGGTTCGTGCGTGCCGTGCGAACCAATCCCGAGCATCCGGCCCGTGCCGCGATCACCGCGTACCTCAGCCGCTTGTCCGAGAGCATGCAGCACGACCCGCAGACGATCGGCCGATTCGAGGATGCCAAGCTCGCGATCTTCGACAGCCCCCGCGTTCGCGACCTGGCAACCCATGCCTGGAGCACGGCAAAGTCGGGCCTTCTCGACGCGCTCGCCGACCCGCGGAGCGGACTACGCACCCAGATCGACAGTGCCCTTCGCGACATCGGTGAACGGCTCGTGCGCGAACCCGAACTACAGCGTCGCGTCGACACCTGGGTGACGGATGCCGCAGTCTTCCTCGTCGACCGATATCGCCACGACATCGCCTCGCTGATCACCGACACCGTCGAGCGCTGGGACCCTGCCGAGACGACCGAGAAGATCGAGCTCATGGTCGGACGCGACCTGCAGTACATCCGCCTGAACGGCACGATCGTCGGCGCGCTGGCGGGACTTGCGATCTACACGATCGCGCACGCCCTGTTCGGCTGAGTGCCCCTTGCAGCGATCAGGCGCGGTCACACGACGCTGATGACGGTCCCGCCGGTGAGGTCGACCAGCTGCGGGAACGTCAGCGGAAAGACCGTGTGCGGCGTGCCACCCGCGGCCCAGATCTCAGGGAACGCGGCGAGATCCTCATCGACGATCGTCACGAGCGGCGCCGGATGGCCCGTCGGCGCAACACCACCGATCGCCTGCCCGGTGGCCTGACGCACCTGATCGGGGGTCGCGCGGATGATCGATGTCCGCCCGAGCCGCGTCGCCAATTCCTTCGTATCGACGCGGTGGGCGCCGCTGGTCATGACCAGAAGTGGCTCACCGTCGGACCAGAACACGAGGCTGTTCGCGATAGCGCCCACCTCGACTCCGAGGGCTTCGGCTGCCAGCGCCGCAGTGGAGGCGGCATCCGGGAGAACGACGATATCGCCGGGAATCCCCGCGGCGCGGATCGCGTCGTGGACGAGGCGGCTGCGAGCAGGAAGGTGATCGGACATGATCTGAGCCTAGAGCGAGCAGCGAGCGCGCCGGATACCCTGTGCCCATGAGCTTCTTCGGCGGCGGGTCGGGCAACGACAAGAACAAGATCACGCCCGCGCGCATCACGATCTGGGTTGTCGTCGCCGGTGTTGGCGTGTATCTGGTCGTTTCGGGCCTGGTCGGCGTCTTCTCGGGCGGAAGCTGACACGCTCACGGATGCCGCGGCACCAGCCACCGGCATCCGTAGGCTTACCGCGTGGGAGTCTGGCTTGCCGCGCTGAGCGGCCTGATCGGCGGCGGCGCTCTGTTCGTCGGTGCCGGCGTCGCGTGGTTCGTGAAGGTGCCGCGGCTGGTCGTCATGGCGATCATGGCGTTCGGGGCCGGAGTACTGATCTCGACGTTGGCGTTCGAACTGGTGGCCGA
>NZ_JASBSF010000175.1 GCF_030149085.1 Microbacterium sp.
GAGCGACCTGTTCCGTACTGGAGTCATCGCCGACCGGCAAGACCGGCTCAACGAGTTCAACGAGACGGCGAAAGATACGGGCAGCCTGACTTTCAGCGCTGCGGCCGGTGAGTTCGCTCCGTTTGCGATCGCCACGCTGGAGAGCGGCGCGATCGTCGCGGTCAGCATCGCCGAGACAGATACCGTCAAGCCGACCAACGCGGACGCGGTCATCAAGCTGGACAACAACGCGACGGTGAAGACTCTCGCGGGCGCTGACCAGTCGGCATCCGGGTTCTCGACGACCTTCAGTGACCAGCTCTTCTTCTACGTGCCCGAGAAGGGATCGAGCGAACCGATCCGTCTTCTGGGCTACTCGAGTTCGATTCTGAAAGGCTCTGTGCTGTGACACTTCCCGGCTCCAACGTTCCTCTCCGGGGCGCCGTCGACCTCTCAGCCCTGCGCAACCGTCCGGCGGCTCCATCCCCGAGCGAGCCTGCTGCCGGCGCTCCTGCAGACGGGAACGCCACGCGTCTGGTGATCAACGTCACCGACGCGATGTTCCCCGACGTTCTGGAGCTGTCCAAGACGGTGCCCGTGGTCGTTGACCTCTGGGCCGAGTGGTGCGGGCCTTGCAAGCAGCTCAGCCCGGTCCTCGAGCGCGTTGTCACCGAGTACGCGGGTCGCGTGGTCCTGGCAAAGGTCGACGTCGACGCCAACCCGCAGCTTGCTCAGGCATTCCGCGCCCAGTCGATCCCGATGGTCGTGGCCCTGGTCGGCGGGCAGGCCGTGCCGTTGTTCACGGGCGCCGTTCCCGAGCAGCAGGTGCGCGAAGTCTTCGCCCAGTTGCTGCAGCTCGCTGCGCAGAACGGCGTTACCGGAACAGTCGGGGCAGGAGACCCGGGCGCTACCGATGACGATGCTGCTGTCGAACCGGCGCTGCCGCCGCTTCACGCGGAGGCCTTTGCTGCGATCGAGTCCGGGGATTATGCGGCGGCGATCTCTGCGTACGAGCGTGCTCTCGCCGAGAACCCGCGCGACGCAGAGGCGCGGGCGGGTCTTGCGCAGGTGCAGCTTCTCTCACGCGTCCAGGATGCCGACCTCCAGGCTGCGCGTGCGGCGGCAGCCTCTGCACCCACCGACGTCGATGCTCAGCTCCTGGTCGCCGACCTCGATCTTTCCGGCGGCCACGTTGAGGATGCCTTTGATCGACTGCTGGACCTCTTCGCGGCATTGCCCGACGATGTGCGCGCGCCCGTGCGGGAACGCCTGCTCGAGTTGTTCGGAATCGTGGGCGACGACGACCCGCGCGTCATCCGGGCGCGCAGTCGCCTCGCCTCGCTGCTCTTCTAGGAGCGGTTCTTCGAGCAGCGCAGTGCGGCGGCTCTCGCCTCATCAGTCGCGGATCGTCGAGGGGACGCGCGCCTGCGGGTCGTAGCGCAACCAGATGACGCTCGTTGCGGGCAGCACCATTGACGCTCTGCCGTCCTCCGCGGCAACAACCATCCCGAGATTGCCGACGCCGGCACCCCCGTATTCGTGGGCATCGGTGTTGAGGATCTCGCGCCAGACTCCACTGTGGGGAAGATCGAGCGCGTAGTTCGAGAGCGTCGATCCCGAGAAGTTGCACACGGCGGCGACGATGTTGCCGTCCCAATCCCGTCGGGTGAAGGCGAGCACGTTCGGGTTCCACGTCGGAGCGCCGATGCGCGAGAACGCTGACCCGTCGTTGTCGCGACTCCACAGGGGCGGGTTCGCGCGGTAGGTGCCGTTGACGGCGCCGACGAAGTCTTGGAGCTGGCGGTGGGTCGGCTGGTCGAGGGTCCACCAGTCGAGGCCGCGCGATTCGGACCACTCCGCCATCTGCCCGAACTCCTGCCCCATGAAAAGCAGCTGCTTTCCGGGGTGCGCCCACATATAGGCGAGAAACGCGCGCATGTTCGCGAGCTTGGCGGCATGATCACCGGGCATCCGAGAGAACAGACTCCCCTTGCCGTGGACGACCTCGTCGTGGCTGATGGGAAGAACGTAGTTCTCGCTGAACGCGTAGACGAACGAGAAGCTCAGCTCACCCTGGTGGTATGAGCGGTAGAGCGGGTCCCGCTTGATGTAGTCGAGGCTGTCGTTCATCCACCCCATGTTCCACTTGAAACCGAAGCCGAGTCCGGCGTGGTCTGTGGGGGCGGTAACGCCCGGGAAGCTCGTCGACTCCTCGGCCATCATGCTGATGCCGGGGAACGTCTTGTAGCACGTCGCGTTGACCTCTTGGAGGAAGCGGATCGCCTCGAGGTTCTCTCGCCCGCCGTGGATGTTCGGTTCCCACTCGCCCGGGTTACGGGAGTAGTCGAGGTAGAGCATCGAGGCGACGGCATCCACGCGAAGCCCATCGACGTGGAACTCGTCGTACCAGTAGAGCGCGTTGGCGACCAGGAAGTTCCGGACTTCGTTGCGTCCGTAGTCGAAGATGAGCGTTCCCCAGTCCTTGTGCTCACCGCGACGTGGGTCAGGATGCTCGTACAGCGCCCTTCCGTCGAACTTCGCGAGCGCGAACTCGTCTTTGGGAAAGTGTCCGGGGACCCAGTCCATGATGACGCCGATGCCCGCCTGGTGTAGGCGATCGATGAGGTATTTGAGGTCGTCGGGGCTGCCGAACCTGCTCGTGGGTGCGAAGTAGCCCGTGACCTGATAGCCCCAGGAACCGCCGAACGGATGCTCGGCGAGGGGCAGGAACTCCACGTGGGTGAAGCCGAGTGCGTTGATGTGCTCGATGAGCGGGTCGGCTGCGTCGCGATACGACAGGCCGGGGCGCCACGAACCGAGATGCACCTCGTAGATCGACATGGGCTCAGTCACGGGGCGGCTCTTGGAGCGCCGCGCGATCCAGCCCGAGTCATCCCAGCGGTAGGAGGATACGGTGACGACCGATCCGGTGGCCGGTGGAACCTCGGCTCGCCGGGCCAGAGGGTCCGCTTTCAGCCGCCACTGCCCGTCCGGTCCCTGGATCTCGTACTTGTAGACGGTTCCCTCGCCAACAGCCGGGATGAACAGCTCCCAGACCCCCGAGTCGCCCATCGAGCGCATCGCGTGCGCTGCACCGTCCCATCCGTTGAAATCGCCCACGACGCGCACCGCGCGCGCGTTGGGCGCCCAGACGGCGAACGAGGTGCCATGGCTGTCTTCGTGGGTGCGGACGTGAGAACCCAGGACGTCCCAGAGCCGTTCGTGACGTCCCTCGCGAATCAGGTGCAGATCGAGTTCACCGATGGTCGGGGAGTGGCGGTAGGGGTCGTCAGCCCGGTAGTCGGGCCCGTCGTCGTAGGACGCGTCGATTCGGTACGAACCGAGCGGTCCGGTGACCGTGCCCTCCCAGATGCCCGCAGCGACGTGTTCGAGCCTGGCGCGTTTGCCCCCATCGAACACGGCAGTGACGGTCGCCGCGAGGGGCCGGCGGGTCCGAATCACCCAGGTGTTCTTGCCCGCGGGATGGATGCCGAGAACGCTGTGCGGGTCG
>NZ_JASBSF010000177.1 GCF_030149085.1 Microbacterium sp.
CAGATCCAGAGCCTCGGCATCGCGGACCTCGCCGACGACGAGACGATCCGGGCGCATGCGCAGCGCCTCTTTCACGAGGCGTCGCAGGGTGACCTCGCCCGTCCCCTCGAGGCTCGGCTGGCGGCCCTGCAGCGCGACGATGTCGACGGCGGATGCCGAGAGCTCGAAGGTCTCCTCGACCGTGACGATGCGCTGGCCGGGCGGGCAGGCCGCGATGAGCGCCGCGAGGAGCGTCGTCTTGCCGGCGTGCGTCGCACCCGAGACGAGGACGCTGCGCCCCAACGCCATCGCACCCGCGAGCAGGTCGGCGGCGCCCTCGTCGAGCGAGCCCGCGGCGACGAGCTGACCGAGCGTGCGATAGGACGGCAGGAACTTGCGGATGTTGACCACCCAGTGCCGCCGGGTGATGAACCCTCGCATGTTGCAGTGAATGCAACTGTCCGTGCTTGCAATCGATACCTATTCGGCTCCTTCGGTGTCGAAGTGTTCCGACCATAACAGCGTGATCTCGCGGATGCGGAGATCTGGGTTGACACAGTGATGCACTGTCCCATACTTTGTTGCATCTAATGCAAGATTTTGAGGCTTCTCCAGCGGCGCTTCGGCTGATCACGTCAGCATCGAACGTCGCACTGGCGAACCCGGAAGCGCAGGTTTTCAGTGCGATGATCGATGGTTGGCGGAACCAGCAGCTGTCGCGCGGGCTCCGTGAGCAGACGATCCGGAACCGGACGGCGACGGTGACACGGTTCCGTGATTTCGTGGACAAACCGCCTTGGAGGTGGACTGTCGCGGATGTGGATGAGTTCACTGCTCAGTCTGGCGGTCGCACTCGGACGTTGTCGACGATGCGCGCCAACCATGGGTCTATCCGTGGGTTCTGTGACTACCTCACGAACCCGTTGTACGACTGGATGGAGATCTGCGATCGCGAGTTTGGGGAGGTCCCTTCGCAGGTGTGCCTGCCGTGGAACACCGTGGCGCACCGGTTCGAGTTCGAAGGCCATGGGAAGCGTCGCCCGTTCACGTACGACGAGATCGAGCGCCTGTTCGATACGGCCGACGCCCGCGTCGAGCTGCTCGTGAGTTCCGGGCGAAAGGGTGCGCTCGGCGCGTTGCGGGATGCCCAGTTGCTGAAGACGGTCTACGCGTTCGGTCTGCGCCGCACTGAGGCGGTGATGCTCGATACCGTCGATTTGCACCACAACGCGAAGATGCGCCAGTGGGGCCGCTACGGCGCGGTCCACGTGCGATGGGCGAAGGCGGCGGGCGGTGGCGCGCCACGACGTCGCACGGTGCTGCTGGTGCCGGAATTCGACTGGTGGGTCCCCGGCATGCAGCAATGGCTCGAGCAGGCCCGGGCCCGTTTCGCGCCCGGAGACGACCTCGACGCGCTCTGGGTGACCGAGCGCCGCACGCGTCTGTCTGCTGGGTATCTCGATCGGAGGTTCGCAGAGTTGCGTGATGAAGCCGGCCTGTCGAAGGACCTGACGTTGCACAGCCTCCGGCACTCCTATGTCACGCACCTTCTGGAGTTCGGGTACGCCGATCGATTCGTCCAAGAGCAGGTCGGGCATATGCATGCCTCGACGACCTCGATCTACGCCTCCGTCAGCTCGGACTACAAGAACCGTGTGCTCGCCGAAGCGCTGAAGGCCCTCATCGAAGGAGAAGCTGATGACCGTTGAGCTCGACACCGGCTGGAATCTGCGCAGCGTGATGGCGTCGCGCGGGATCTTCCAGACCTCCAAACTGAAACCCCTACTCGAAGAGCGCGGCATCGACCTGTCCCGGGAGCAGGTGTATCGGCTGGTGACTCAGCCGCCCCAGCGGGTGCGTCTCGACGTGTTGGCGGCGTTGTGCGATGCGCTGGAGTGCTCGCTCGACGATCTCGTGACGATCACTCGCCGGGAGGCCTCGACCCCGGTGGCGGTGGGTGAGGAGGCGACACGGGGGACGATCGGTGATCTCCGTCCTGTTCGCGCGGCGATCCGTCGGCCGCGTACGAAGTAGCCGCGGTGGCCAAGCCTCCGCAGCTGCCGCGAGTCGCTGAAGTCGTCGCTCTCGTCCGCCCTCTCGTTCCCGAGATCTCTCCCGAGCGACTCACTGAGATCGTGCATACGGTCGCGCCAGTACCCCTCACGCAGCGGCTTCTTGAGCTCGCGCTGATCAAGCAGCCCGGAGTCCTGGAGGGGCAGCATGCGAACGTGCCAGCGACCGTTCAGAATCTGGCCCATGCGCTGGTCAAAGAAGGGGCGAGCCGGGTGGTGTTGCCGACGTGTGAGTCCTGCGGACGCGCGGTGAGAATGCCCCACAAGACGCCGGGCGGTGGTCGGCACTGCTCCCGATGCGAGCGGAAGGCCCGGTCCGTCTCCTGCGCGTCCTGTGGCCGGGTCCGGCCCGTGCAGCGCACCATCGACGGACAGCGTTTCTGCCGTGACTGTTGGCGAGCCGACCCTCGATCGTTCGGCGACTGCTCGCGGTGCGGTCAGCACGCGACCATCGTCGTCCGTCGCCCGGAACTCGTCTGCCTGGCCTGCTACACCGCACCGATCAAGACCTGTGGTCTTTGCGGAGAACCTGGCCGCGTCGCCTCGCACCTCGACGGACGACGAGTATGCGCGCGCTGCTACTACGCGATGCGCAGACCCCAACCTTGTCCCGAGTGCGCGCGCAGAGTGTTCCTCACCGGGTTCATGAATGGCCAGAAGGTCTGCGCCGACTGCGCGGGCACTCCGATCACGATGGCCTGCCCTGGATGCGGCTCGATCGAGGAAATCCGCAAACATCACCTCTGCGTCGAGTGCCGCCGGCCCGTCGCGATCCAACAGCTGCTCGCCGACGATGCGGGAGAGATCCGTGAGGATCTCCACCCGCTTGCTGACTATCTGCTCACGCACCATGGCAAAGCGGCGTCGCTCGAACGCTGGCTGCACAAGAGCAAGTGCGCGATGGTGCTCCGCGAGCTCGCGGACGGGACCCTGCCGCTCACCGCCGAGGCGATCATCACCCGAGCCCGGTCGGGACAGTCGGTCGCGTTCCTCCTCTCACTGCTGGTCCGTTCCGGCGTGCTGCCGGAGCTCGACGTCGAGGGCACGCGCTTCGACCACTGGCTCAACGACTGGCTCGGTGGCATCGACCATCCCGAGGACCGGCTGATCCTGCGCCGCTACTGCACCTGGGAGCTCCTCCGATCCACTCGGACACTGCGCAGCGCGTCCAGCCCTGCTTCCGGCTTCCAGAGGCAGAGGGCTGCACTGAAGTACTGCGCCGCGTTCCTCGGGGAGATCCGGGCGCAGCAGGAGACGCTGGCGACGTTCCCGCAGCGCCTACTCGACGCGTATCTGACCGATTCGCCTAGCCAACGCGACGCGCTGGCACCGTTCACTCGTTGGCTGCGAAAACACCGGCTGAGCACCCTTCGGGTCGAGTTTCGAGCCCATCGCCTCGAGGGGCGAGACTACGCCTCTGATCACCGATGGCAGATGGCCCGCAGGTTCCTGTCCGATGCCGACATGGACCCGAAGACCCGGGCCGCGGGTCTCCTCGTGCTGCTCTACGGGATCCAGCTGACCCGCATCGTCACGATCACCCGGGCACAGGTCGACACGAGCTCGCGGCCCGTGACGCTCACCGTCGGGGCCGAGCCGATCGAGGTCCCCGCGATCCTCGGCGACGCCATCGTCGAGCTCGTCGATGCCACAAAGGGCCATCCTGAAGGGTGGTTGTTCCCCGGCCGGAACCCGGGCCGTCACCTCACCCCGGGGCCGCTCAGCCGTCGCCTTCGCGCCGAAGGCCTGCTTGCCGGGAGCGCCCGCACGACAGCGCTCATCGAGCTCACCCGGCAACTGCATCCCCGGATCGTCTCGGATCTCCTCGGCATCACGACGGCATCCGCTGCCTCATGGTCGCGTCTCGCCGGTGGCGAGTGGTCCGATTACCCGGCTCTCCGCTCCACCCACCCCTGATCAAGCATCACCCGTCAGAGCCGGGCCGGAAATCGCTTCGCGCAGTTGCTCGACGGTCGGAGAGCCTCCCAGCCCGGCAGGGGTACGGAACACCCGGCAGGCGAGCCCGACCGGCGTGTGCTCGTCGGCGAAGGGATCGACGCCGTCGACGAGGACGGTCGGTGACCCGTGGAATCCGAGGCGCTCGGCGTGCTCGGCGGTCTCGACCAACTGTCGTGTGACGCGGATATCTGATCGACCGTCGAGCAGCTCAGCAAGCCGGCGGTCGAGTACTTCCCAGTTCGGGCAGCCGTCGAAGTACTGCAGGGTGATCTCCATGGTTGGCCCTCTCAGTTCTCGGTGCCGCGGAGCATCAGGAGCGCTCCGGCAATCGTAGCGGTGACGATCACGATGTCGGCGAGGTTCCCGATGAACCAGTTGCCGTAGGCGAGGAAGTCGACGACGTGCCCCCGGGCGAATCCTGGTTGGCGGAAAAGCCGGTCGCCGGCGTGCGAAGCAGCGGCCCCGCCGAGCGCACCGATCACGATCGCCCACCCGGGGCGTCGGACCCGGAACGCGAACACGATCGCGGTGGCCGTGGCCGCGACGGCGATGAGAGCGAACACCCAGGTGAAGCTCTCCCCGAAGGAGAACGCCGCGCCGGGGTTGTACGCGAGCTGCAGGCCCAACAGGTCGCCGATCAGCGGGATGCGCTCGTGCTCCGACAGGGTGGCCTCGGCCCACACTTTCGTTCCCTGATCGATCACGACGACGACCACGGCGATCAGAAGCGCCCAGGCAGTGAGCCGCCAGCGTCCTCTCTGCGGACGCTCTCCCGACGCCGATGCCGACTCAACGTCGGTATTCGTGTCCGGGGTCATGCGAGGGCCTCGAAGAGACGGACGATAACGCCGGATTCAATGAGGATGAACAGGCCCAGGCCGATGAACACGACGGGGACGAGCCAGTGCTCGACACGTTCGAGCGTTTCGGTGACGGCCTTGTGGGTGCCGATCAGTCGCCCGGCAGCGCACCAGACGGCGACGAGGATCAGGAACACGACGATCATGACCGCGACGTCGCCGGGCGAGCTGGTGCGGAAGATCGGCGTGTAGAGGGAGATGTTGTCGGCCCCGTTGGCGATCGTGATCCCGGCGACCCCCCATAGTCCGACCGCGGTGATCTTGGAGTCATCATCATCGTCGTCGCCGTTACGGCGCAGGCCGCGAATGAGCGTCCAGATGCCGATGCCGAGCGGGATCAGACCCAGGAAGCCGACCCATTCGTCCGGGACGATCGTGAGACCGAGCGCGGCGATCACGCTGATCACGACGAGTGTGATGAACCCGAGGTACTGGCCTGCGACGATCTGCCACGGTCGCGGCTTTCCCCGGCTGGAGGCGAGGAACAGCACGGTGAGCACGACGATGTCGTCGATGTTGGTCGCCGCGAACAGGCCGATCGCCGACCCGATGGTTGCGAGCATCAGCTTTCCATTCGTGGTGTGCGGGTGCGTGCGGCGCGCAGGCCGTTGAGGATCACGATGACCTCCGCGACCTCGTGGACCAGGACGACAGCCGCGAGCCCCAGGACCCCGAAGAGCGCGAGCGGGAGCAGTGCGGTGATGATCAGCAGGGACAGGATGATGTTCTGGTTGATGATCCGCCGGCCCCGCCGCGCGTGATCGAACGCCCGCGGGATGAGCCGCAGATCATGACCCGTGAAGGCCACGTCCGCAGACTCGATCGCCGCATCGGAGCCGGTCGCTCCCATCGCGATGCCGATGTCCGCGGACGCCAGGGCCGGGGCGTCGTTGATGCCGTCACCGATCATCGCGACCGATCCCGCCTTCGACAACTCGCCGATCGCGGTCGCCTTGTCCTCAGGGCGCAGCTCCGCGCGCACATCAGCGATCCCGGCCTGCGCAGCCAGCGCACGAGCGGTGCGGGCGTTGTCCCCGGTGAGCATCGTCATGCCGACGCCCTGATCCGCAAGCGTGCGGACCACCTCGGGGACTTCCGGACGCAGCTCGTCGCGGACGCCGATCGCCGCGACCGGTGCCTCGTCGCGGTGCACGATCACGACAGTCATGCCCTGCTCCTCAAGCCCTGCAACCCGGTCGCCGAGCTCGCCGGCGTCGAGCCAGCGGGGGCTGCCGACCGTGATACGAGCGCCATCGACGGTGCCGTCGATGCCGTGCCCGGCCTGCTCGGTCACATCCGCGGCCACGGGAACACCCGGGGCTGCAGCGGTGATCGCCGCCGCAAGGGGATGCGTGCTGTGCTGCTCCAGAGCCGCCGCCCAAGCCAGCGCCTGCTCCTCGGCAATGCCGTTCGCAGTGAGGACCGCGGTGACCGCGGGCTCGTTACGGGTCAGGGTGCCGGTCTTGTCGACCGCGACGTGCCGGACCGTGCCGAAGCGCTCGAAGACCGCGCCGGACTTGATGATCACGCCGAACTTGCTCGCCGCGCCGATCGCGGCAACGACCGTCAACGGCACCGAGATCGCCAGCGCGCACGGAGAGGCCGCTACCAGCACGACGAGCGCACGAGTGATCCATACCTCCGGGTCGCCCAGCAGTGACCCAATGATCGCGACGAGCGCTGCGAGAATCAGCACACCGGGTACGAGCGGGCGGGCGATCCGGTCCGCGAGACGCGCACGCTCGCCCTTCTCCGTCTGCGCTTTCTCGACCAACTCCACGATCGTCGTAAGCGAGTTATCGGTACCGGCCGCGGTCGCCTCGACCTCCAGCACGCCGGAGCTGTTAATCGCGCCGGCCGACACCGCGTCCCCGGGCTCGACCTCGACGGGGATCGACTCCCCGGTGATCGCCGAGGTGTCCAGGCTTGAGCGGCCAGAGCGGACGATCCCGTCGGTTGCGATCCGTTCGCCCGGGCGGACCACCATGACCTGGCCGACCGTCAACTCCCTCGCCGGCACCTGCGCAGAGACGCCGCTCTGCAGCACGGTCGCCGTCTCCGGCACGAGCTTCAGCAGCGCCCGCAGGCCGCCACGGGCACGGTCCATCGCCTTGTCCTCAAGCGCCTCAGCAATCGAGTACAAGAACGCCAGAGCAGCGGCCTCCTCCACATAGCCGAGGATGACCGCGCCGATCGCGCTGATCGTCATCAGCAGCCCGATCCCGAGCTTGCCCTTGAACAGCTTCCGAATCGCGCCAGGAGTGAACGTCGACGCGCCCAGCAGCAGGCCGATCCAGAACAGTACGAGCGCCGGGATCTCGAGCCCGGACCATTCAAGGATCAGACCAGCCAGGAACGCGACACCGGAGAAGACCGGCACCATGATCCCACGGTCCCTCCACCAGGGCCGCTCCACCTCTTCGGTCTCATCCTCCGCCGCAGTGGCAGGCTCGTGCTCGCAGCTACACGCCGCGCTCACGCGTCCGCCCCTGTACCGCAGCAGCCCGGCACCGTGCACGACGAGTCCACACACGGCGCGTGCTCATCGACCGCCAGCGTCACATCCACGAGCGCGACGAGCGCAGCCGCAAGATGCGGGTCAGCGATCTCGTAGCGCGTCTGGCGACCCTCAGGCTCGGCGACCACGATCCCGCAGTCACGCAGGCACGTCAGGTGGTTCGAGACGTTCGAGCGGGTCAGCTCCAGCTCGCGCGAGAGCACGGC